>CAMDSN010000056.1 GCA_945907225.1 Flavobacterium psychrophilum
GGAAGAATGGGAGGAGACAATGTGAAAGTACAAAATCTTAGAGTTTTGAAAGTTGTAGCTGATAAGAACCTATTGGTTGTTAAAGGAGCTATTCCTGGTTGCAAAAACTCTTATGTAATCATTCAGAAGTAATGGAAGTAAAAGTTTTAGATGTTAACGGAAAAGAAACTGGCAGAAAAGTTCAACTCTCTGATTCAGTTTTCGCAATAGAGCCAAATAATCACGCTGTATATCTTGATGTTAAGCAATACTTAGCAAATCAAAGACAGGGTACACACAAAGCTAAAGAAAGAGCTGAAGTTGCTGGTTCTACACGTAAGATTAAAAAGCAAAAAGGAACGGGTACAGCTCGTGCTGGTAGTGCAAAAAACCCATTGTTTAAAGGAGGAGGAACTGTATTTGGACCACGTCCAAGAAGTTATTCGTTCAAATTGAACAAGACGGTAAAGAGATTAGCTCGTAAATCAGCTTTTTCAATTAAGGCTAAAGAGTCTAATATTGTAGTGGTGGAAGATTTCAATTTTGACTCCCCAAACACAAAAAAATTCATCGGCTTTTTGCAAGCTTTAGGATTAGAAAACAAAAAATCTTTGTTCGTGTTGGGTGAATCAAATAAAAATGTATATTTGTCGTCACGTAATTTAAAAGCCTCTAGTGTATTAACTAGCTCAGAATTAAGTACTTATGCGATTTTAAATGCAAATAACTTAATACTTTCTGAAGGTTCTTTAGACGGAATTGTTGAAAATTTAAGTAAATAACAGACTCATGAGTATTATAATTAAACCTATTATAACAGAAAAAATTACCAAAGAAGGTGAAGTTTTCAATCGTTTTGGTTTTGTTGTTGACAAAAAAGCAAACAAGGTTCAAATTAAGAAGGCTGTTGAAGCTGCTTATGGAATTTCGGTTGTTACAGTAAACACAATGAATTATAGAGCTGATAGAACCACTAAGTATACAAAAAGTGGTTTGATAAGCGGAAAAACAAATGCTTACAAGAAAGCAATTGTTCAAGTAAAAGAAGGAGAAACAATAGATTTTTACAATAATATCTAATAGAAAATGTCAGTTAGAAAATTAAAACCTATTACCCCGGGTCAGCGTTTTAGAGTTGTGAATGGTTTTGACGCCATCACGACTGATAAGCCGGAGCGTTCATTGATCGCACCGATAAAAAACTCAGGCGGTAGAAATAGTCAAGGAAAGATGACCATGCGTTACACCGGCGGTGGTCACAAACAAAGATATCGTATTATTGATTTTAAAAGAACTAAAGATGGCATTCCAGCTTCAGTGAAGTCAATTGAATATGATCCAAACAGAACTGCGTTTATTGCATTATTAGCTTATGCTGATGGGCAAAAAACATATATAGTTGCTCAAAATGGTTTGCAAGTTGGTCAAACTGTGGTATCAGGTTCTGATGCTGCTCCAGAAATTGGAAACACTTTGACGCTTAGTAAAATTCCTTTGGGAACGGTTATTTCTTGTATTGAGTTACGTCCTGGTCAAGGTGCTGTAATTGCACGTTCTGCTGGAACTTTTGCTCAATTAATGGCAAGAGATGGTAAATATGCCACTATTAAAATGCCGTCTGGTGAAACAAGATTGATTTTGTTAACTTGTTCAGCTACGATTGGAGCTGTTTCGAATTCTGATCACCAACTTATTGTATCTGGTAAAGCCGGTAGAACGAGATGGTTAGGTAGAAGACCAAGAACTAGACCAGTAGCAATGAACCCTGTTGATCACCCAATGGGTGGTGGAGAAGGTCGTTCTTCTGGAGGTCACCCACGTTCAAGAAAAGGGTTGCCAGCGAAAGGTTATAGAACGCGTTCTAAAGTTAACCCAAGTAATAAGTATATTGTAGAACGTAGAAAGAAATAATTTAAGATATGGCACGTTCATTAAAAAAAGGACCTTTTGTTCATTACAAATTAGATAAAAAAGTTCAAGAAAACATTGCAGGAGGTAACAAAGGTGTTGTTAAAACATGGTCTAGAGCTTCTATGATTACCCCAGATTTTGTTGGACAAACAATCGCAGTACACAACGGTCGTCAATTTGTACCAGTTTATGTAACAGAAAATATGGTAGGTCACAAATTAGGAGAGTTTTCGCCAACTCGATCTTTTAGAGGTCATGCTGGAGCTAAAAATAAAGGTAAAAAATAAGAAGAAATGGGAGTTCGTAAAAGAGAAACAGCAGATGCGAGAAAAGAGGCTAATAAGTCTATTGCTTTCGCGAAATTGAATAACTGCCCTACTTCACCTAGAAAAATGCGCTTAGTTGCAGACTTGGTTAGAGGTCAGAAAGTGGAAAGAGCTTTGAATATTTTAAGATTCAGCTCAAAAGAAGCTTCAAGAAAATTAGAAAAATTAGTATTGTCTGCTATCAACAATTGGGAGCAGAAAAATGTTGAAGGAAATGTTTCTGAAGCAGGTTTATTTATAAAAACTATCACTGTAGATGGTGGAATGATGTTAAAAAGACTTCGTCCAGCACCGCAAGGAAGAGCACACAGAATAAGAAAACGTTCTAATCACGTTACAATCGTATTAGGATCAAACGATAACACACAAGCAAATTAAGTAAGATGGGACAAAAGACAAATCCAATAGGAAACAGACTTGGGATCATCAGAGGATGGGATTCAAACTGGTATGGTGGAAATGATTACGGTGATAAAATCGCTGAGGATTATAAAATCAGAAAGTATATCCACGCTCGTTTATCAAAAGCTAGTGTATCAAAAGTAATCATCGAGAGAACTTTGAAACTTGTAACCGTTACTATCACAACTGCCCGTCCTGGTATTATTATCGGAAAAGGTGGGCAAGAGGTAGACAAGTTGAAAGAAGAACTTAAGAAAGTTACTGACAAAGAGGTTCAAATCAACATCTTTGAAATTAAAAGACCTGAGTTAGATGCCTATTTAGTTGGAACTAGTATTGCACGTCAAATCGAAAGTAGAATTTCATACAGAAGAGCTATCAAGATGGCTATTGCGGCTGCGATGCGAATGAATGCTGAAGGTATCAAAGTTTTAATTTCTGGTCGTTTGAATGGTGCTGAAATGGCACGTTCTGAACAATTTAAAGAAGGAAGAATTCCTCTATCAACTTTCAGAGCCGATATTGATTATGCTTTGGCTGAAGCTCATACTACTTATGGTAGAATGGGAATCAAAGTATGGATCATGAAAGGTGAAGTTTATGGAAAAAGAGATCTTTCACCATTGATTGGTATGGATAAAAAACAAACTGGTCAAGGAGGAAAAGGTGGAGATTCTCCAAGAGGAGACAGAAAGCCTTTTAACAAAGGTGGAAGACCTGACGCTCGTAAAAGAAAGTAATTTTTTAAATACAAAGAAAAATGTTACAGCCTAAAAGAACAAAATACCGTAAGGTACAAAAAGGTAAAATGAAAGGAAATGCTCAAAGAGGGCATCTTCTTTCAAGTGGGATGTTTGGTATCAAATCTGTTCATGAGGATGGTATGTTTTTGACTTCACGTCAAATTGAGGCTGCACGTATTGCTGCAACTAGATACATGAAAAGAGAAGGTCAATTATGGATCAATATTTTCCCTGATAAACCAATAACAAAGAAACCTCTTGAAGTACGTATGGGTAAAGGAAAAGGTGCAGTCGAATATTGGGCTGCAGTTGTAAAACCAGGAAGAATAATGTTTGAAGTAGGAGGTGTTCCTCTATCTGTTGCAAAAGAAGCTTTGCGTCTTGCAGCTCAAAAACTTCCAGTAAAAACTAAGTTTGTCGTTGCTAGAGATTTCGAAGCATAATCTAAAATTTATTATGAAACAATCAGAAATTATAAATCTATCCGCAGCTGAGTTACAAGAAAAACTTAGTCAATTAAGAAAGGCGTATTCAGACCTTAGGAATGCTCACGCGATTTCACCTATTGCAAATCCACTTCAAATTAGAAGTGCTAGAAGAGCGGTTGCTAGAGTAGCAACAGAGCTAACTAAAAGAGAGTTACAATAATTGTATGCTAGCTGAAAAGATGGAAAAAAGAAATTTAAGAAAAGAGAGAATTGGTGTTGTTACGTCAAACAAAATGGACAAGTCTATTGTTGTTGCTCAAGTAACGAGAGTAAAACACCCTTTATACGGTAAGTTCGTGTTAAAAACTAAAAAGTTTCATGCGCACGACGAAACAAATGATTGTAACATTGGTGATACTGTAAAGATCATGGAAACAAGACCTTTATCAAAAACTAAATGTTGGAGACTAGTTGAAATCATTGAAAGAGCTAAATAATTATGGTACAACAAGAATCAAGACTAAAAGTCGCAGACAACACAGGAGCAAAAGAAGTTTTGACTATCCGTGTTTTAGGAGGAACGAAACGTCGTTATGCCTCTGTTGGAGATAAAATTGTGGTGTCCATTAAAGACGCAACACCTAACGCTAACGTTAAGAAAGGTGCTGTTTCAACTGCAGTTGTTGTACGTACCAAAAAAGAAGTGAGAAGAGCCGATGGTTCATATATCCGTTTCGATGATAATGCATGTGTTCTTTTAAATGCTGCAGGTGAAATGAGAGGTACTCGTGTTTTTGGTCCAGTTGCAAGAGAACTTCGTGAAAAGCAATTCATGAAAATTGTATCATTAGCACCAGAAGTGCTTTAATTTATAGAAAGATGATAAAGCTAAAAATTAAATCAGGAGATACAGTAAAAGTTATTGCTGGAGACCATAAAGGGTCAGAAGGAAAAGTTTTACGTGTTGACCGCGAAAAGAATAAAGCCATCGTTGAAGGTGTAAACATGGTTTCTAAACATACGAAGCCAAGTGCAAAGAGCCCTCAAGGTGGAATAGTAAAAAAAGAAGCTCCTCTTCATATTTCAAATCTGTCTTTAATTGATCCAAAATCAAAAGAAGCAACTAAAGTTGGAATTAGAGTAGAAGGAGATAAGAAAGTAAGATTTTCAAAAAAATCTAATCAAGTATTATAGTTATGGCATATATTCCTAGACTTAAACAAGAATATAAGGACAGAGTTATTTCTGCCCTTAAAGATGAATTTGGTTATAAAAATGTAATGCAAGTTCCAAAATTAGAAAAAATAGTTTTGAGCCGTGGCGTAGGTGCTGCTGTTTCTGATAAAAAACTAGTGGACTATGCTGTTGACGAATTATCTAAAGTTACTGGTCAAAAAGCGGTATCAACAATCTCTAAGAAAGACGTTGCTTCTTTTAAATTGAGAAAAGGGATGCCAATTGGTGCTAAAGTAACCCTTAGAGGAGAAAAAATGTATGAGTTTTTAGATAGACTTATCACTTCTTCTTTACCTCGTGTTAGAGATTTCAGTGGTATTAAAGCTACTGGTTTTGATGGACGTGGTAATTACAACCTTGGAATTACAGAGCAAATTATTTTTCCTGAAATCGATATTGATAAGGTAAATAAAATATCTGGACTGGATGTAACTTTTGTTACAACTGCAAGCACAGACAAAGAAGCTAAGTCATTATTAGCAGAATTAGGTTTACCATTTAAAAAGAATTAAGACATGGCTAAAGAATCAATGAAAGCCCGTGAGGTGAAGAGAGAAAAAACGGTAGCAAAATATGCTGATAAGAGAAAAGCTTTGTTAGAAGCTGGAGATTATGAGGGATTACAAAAATTACCAAAGAATGCATCTCCGGTTCGTTTGCATAATCGTTGTAAATTGACTGGTAGACCAAGAGGTTATATGCGTCAATTTGGTCTTTCACGTGTAACATTCCGTGAAATGGCAAACCAAGGATTAATTCCAGGTGTTAGAAAAGCTAGCTGGTAATTAATTAAATTAAATTATAAATTGATTAAAGGTTCAATTCGTGAGTACGTATTGAAAACCATAGTCGCAAATTAATAAAAATGTATACAGATCCTATTGCAGATTATCTTACGAGAGTTAGAAATGCAGTGATGGCCAATCACAAAGTGGTTGAGATTCCAGCATCTAATCTAAAGAAAGAAATCACAAAAATTTTATTTGATCAAGGATATATTTTAAGTTACAAGTTTGATGATAATTCTGTTCAAGGAACCATCAAAATAGCGCTTAAGTATGATAAAGATACTAAAGACTCTGTTATTAAAGATATCCAAAGAATTAGCAAGCCAGGTTTGCGTAAATATGCAGGTGCTGCTAAATTACCTAGAATCCTTAATGGTTTAGGAATTGCCATTGTTTCAACTTCTAAAGGTTTAATGACCGGAAAGCAAGCGAAGCAATTGAATGTTGGTGGTGAAGTTATTTGTTACGTATACTAATTTAAACAGAAAAGCAATGTCAAGAATAGGTAAAAATCCAATTTCAATTCCTGCCGGTGTTACTGTAGATGTTAGTGAAACAGTAATTACAGTTAAAGGAAAATTAGGTCAACTAACACAGGATTACGCAGATGTAACTGTAAATGTTGAAGAAGGTCAACTTGTTGTTGAAAGACCTTCTGACAGTAAAGAACATAGATCAAAACACGGTTTGTACCGATCATTAATTTATAACATGGTTGTTGGAGTTTCTGAAGGTTTTACTAAAGAATTAGAACTAGTGGGTGTTGGATATAGAGCTTCTAATCAGGGGCAAAAATTAGATTTAGCTCTTGGTTTTTCTCATAATATTGTTTTAGAAATTGCTCCAGAAGTGAAACTTGAAACAATTTCTGAAAAAGGGAAAAATCCAATTGTAAAATTAACATCCTATGACAAACAATTAATCGGTCAAGTCGCTGCTAAAATAAGAGGTTTCCGTAAGCCAGAACCATACAAAGGTAAAGGTGTTAAGTTTGTTGGTGAAGTATTAAGAAGAAAAGCAGGTAAATCAGCTTAAAAAAATAGCGTTATGTCATTAACAAAATCTGAAAGAAGACAAAGGATACAATACAGAATCAGAAAAATTGTAAGCGGAACTGCTGCAAGACCAAGATTGTCTGTATTTAGAAGTAATAAAGAAATCTACACACAACTAATTGATGATGTGAATGGAGTTACTTTATTGGCTGCTTCATCAAAAGATAAAGGAGCAGATACAAAAGGGACTAGTATTGAAGTAGCAGCAGCTATTGGAAAACTAGTTGCAGAGAAAGCATTAAAAGCCGGAATCACTGAAGTTACTTTCGATAGAGGAGGTTATTTATATCACGGTCGTATTAAATCATTAGCAGAAGGCGCAAGAGCGGCTGGGCTTAAATTCTAATTATATTATGTCTAAATACAAAAATGTAGAATTAGTAAAACCTAGTGGTCTTGAATTAAAAGACCGTCTGGTAAGTGTAAATCGTGTAACCAAGGTTACAAAAGGAGGAAGAGCTTTTGGGTTCTCTGCTATTGTAGTTGTTGGTGATGAGAATGGTGTTGTTGGTCACGGATTAGGTAAATCTAAAGATGTTTCTGAAGCTATTGCGAAAGCGGTAGAAGATGCAAAGAAAAACTTAGTTAGAATACCTTTAAGTGGTCAATCTGTACCTCACGAGCAAAAAGGTAAATTTGGAGGAGCAGCTGTGTTTTTAATGCCTGCATCACATGGTACTGGAGTTATTGCTGGTGGAGCTGTTCGTTCCGTACTAGAATCAGTTGGTATTCATGATGTATTGTCTAAATCACAAGGCTCATCAAATCCACACAATGTTGTAAAAGCGACTTTTGACGCTTTACTTCAAATGAGAAGTGCTTTAACAGTTGCAAAACAAAGAGGTATTTCTTTAGAGAAAGTTTTTAAAGGTTAATTCAAGGAAATTATGGCTAAATTATTAGTAAAACAAGTTAGAAGCAAAATCAATTGTCCCCTTACACAAAAAAGAGGATTAGAGGCTTTAGGTCTTCGTAAAATGGGACAAACTGTGGAGCATGATTCAAATCCTGCTATCCTTGGAATGATAAATAAAGTTAAACACCTAGTTTCCGTAGAGGAAGTTAAATAACAAATACAGTTATGAATTTAAGTAACTTACAACCTGCTGAAGGTTCAACACACAATCAAAATAAAAGATTAGGTAGAGGAGAAGGTTCTGGAAAAGGTGGTACTTCAGCAAGAGGACACAAAGGAGCAAAATCTCGATCTGGTTATTCTAAAAAGATTGGTTTTGAAGGAGGACAAATGCCACTTCAAAGACGTGTGCCTAAGTTTGGTTTTACAAACATTAATCGTAAAGAATATCAAGGTGTAAATCTTGATACACTTCAATCATTAGTTGATAACGGAATTATTACAGATTCTGTTGATTTTACAACTTTTGTTCAAAATCGCCTTGCTACAAAAACTGAAACGGTTAAGATTTTAGGCAGAGGTGAATTGAAGGCTAAATTAAAAGTATCTGCACATAAATTTACTGCTACCGCTAAAGCTGCTATTGAAGCTGCTGGAGGAGAAGCTGTAACCTTATAAATAAAGTAAAATGAAGAAATTTTTTGAATCATTTGTAAATGTTTGGAAAATAGAAGAGTTAAAAAATAGAATTCTTTTAACGCTTTTATTGCTTCTTGTTTACAGATTTGGTGCGCACGTTACGCTTCCGGGCATTGATGCTTCACAATTGGATACTTTGGCTGGTCAAACAGATAAAGGTATTGGTTCAATTTTGGATATGTTTACTGGAGGTGCTTTTTCAAAAGCATCAGTTTTCGCTCTAGGTATTATGCCTTACATTTCTGCATCAATTGTTGTTCAATTAATGGGTATTGCTATTCCTTATTTGCAGAAATTGCAAAAGGATGGGGAAAGCGGCAGAAAAAAACAAAACCAAATTACAAGATGGTTAACCATTGCAATTACACTTGTTCAAGGTCCAGGTTATATTTATAATTTGTATGCAACATTACCTAGTAATGCATTTTTGTTACCATCTGACTCATTCCAATTCTTATTTTCTTCAGTATTAATACTTACCACAGGAACTATTTTCGCAATGTGGTTGGGGGAAAAAATTACCGACAAAGGAATTGGTAATGGTATTTCATTGTTAATTATGATTGGAATACTTGCAAGATT
>CAMDSN010000057.1 GCA_945907225.1 Flavobacterium psychrophilum
CTGATTCTTTGCCAGGAGCCATTTACAATGGACCACTTGTTGTAATGATTAACGGTAATTCTGCCTCAGCTAGTGAGTTTTTTGTAAATGTAATGCAAGATTACAATAGAGCAATTATAATTGGCAATCCCTCTTTTGGTAAAGCTACAATGCAAAGAGTTTATCCGTTAAATTCAAACAAAGATGAATTCATTAAAATTACTTTAGAAGAATTTTATCGTGTAAACGGGAAAACGAATCAATTTGTTAGCATACAACCCGATATTGAAATTCCAGCATTATTTGATGGAGAAATCAGTAGAGAATGTGATTATCCGACAGCCATACAAAATGATGAAATAAATAGTTCAAGTTATAAATATATTAAAAATTTAAAATACACTTCAGCCGTTGCCTTGGGCAAGAAAAGAATAGCCAGAAGTATAGATGCATTAGTTATAAAAAACCTAAACGACAAACTTGGTCCTTTATACAACATTCCAGAATTGCCAATTGGTTTAGACTTTATTTCTGTTTTTGACAGTGTTAATTATCTTAATTTACTAATGAATGAAGTAGATAAATTAAACAAACAGGAATACCCTATAAATGTGATATTAAATTCAAAAGACGAAATGGGTCAGAAAAAAAACACCTATTTAAAAATAATAAATACGGATAGAATATTAGAAATTAAGCGTAATTATCATATTCTAGAAGCTGCCAATATATTATTTGATGTGAACGCTAGCAATCCTTAATAATTTTAAGTTATACTACAGCAAAAATATTTTTATAATTTGTTTGCCCAATTCATATCTTATATATTTTCCTTTAGTAGTCAACATCTTATTACTTTATTGATGCCTTTGCATTTGTAATACCGAAATATTCGATTATTTTTGTGGGCAACTTTATAAAAAATATAGTTTAAATCATGGGTAGAGCTTTCGAATTTAGAAAAGGGCGCAAAATGAAACGTTGGTCAGCAATGGCTAAAGCGTTTACACGTATAGGAAAAGATATTGTAATGGCAGTAAAAGAAGGAGGTCCTAATCCAGAAGCTAATTCGCGTTTACGAGCCGTTATTCAAAATGCTAAATCGGCAAACATGCCGAAAGAAAACGTGGAACGTGCCATTAAAAAAGCGACTGACAAAGATACTGCCAATTATAAAGAGCAACTTTTTGAAGGTTATGCGCCTCACGGTATTGCACTTTTAATAGAAACAGCCACCGATAATAATAATAGAACCGTTGCCAACATTAGAAGTTACTTTAACAAATGCAATGGTACAATGGGAACGCAAGGTTCGGTGGAATTTATGTTTGATCATACCTGCAATTTCCGAATTCCAAATAGCACTATCGATATTGAAGAATTAGAATTGGAATTTATTGATTTTGGTGCCGAGGAAATTTTTTCCGATGAGGATGGAATTTTAATTTATGCTCCTTTTGGCAGTTATGGTGCAATTCAAAAAGAACTTGAAAATAGAAATATTGAAATACTTTCTTCGGGCTTTGAGCGCATACCTCAAATCACAAAAAAATTATCTGAATCGGAAATGGCTGATGTTGAAAAGTTAATTGAAAAAATTGAGGAAGATGATGATGTGATGAATGTTTATCACACAATGGAAGAATAGTTGTTTATAGTTTTATTTTAATTATTTGATTTTCATCAATTGATAAACTAGTACTAACAGTTTTATAATTCTTTAAATTTAGTGTTTTGTTTTTCCCATAAAAACCTGGAATAACAACAACTCTAAATACCTGATTAAGTTTAAAATTATTACTAACACCTTGTAAATCAAATCCTTCTATATTTATCTCTGCATCAAACCGTGTGAAATTGTAGTCATACCGTATATCTAGTGTTCCATCATCAAAAAAATAAGTTTCGGGCAATGGCTTCCAAATAGCTTCACCCTGATATGACCCCGATAATCTATACACTAAAACCATATCAGAATTTGAAAGGGTGTATGGATAATTTAGGAGTGCCGAATATTGATTTGGAAAAAAATTGACATTTGAATATTCAAAGACCTTACTGTAATTTGTGGTGTTTGTATTTGAAGTTTCACTGGTACAGCCTTGCATTAAAATTAAAACTAATAAAACAAGTAAAACGAATCTCTTTTTCATATTAATAATTTTTTAAACCAGAACGAAGCGAAACATTAATTGTGCCAAAATTCACTAAAAAATACCTTCTAAATATATATAACCTTACTTTTTAACAACTTTTTGAGAAAAAATACCATGACTTGTCTCAACTTGTACTATGTAAATTCCTGAAGCACAATTTGAGATATCTAAAGTGTTACCAATTAAAACACCTAATAAATTGTAGACTTTTACGTTTATCACTTCCATTTGAGCGTTTGAAATTTCTAATTTACCATTTGTTGGATTTGGGAGTAACCTAATAGATTTATTATCAAAATTTCCTACGGAGAGTGCTGTTAAACTGAAACAATCAGAAATACTCACACAACCATTAGTTGTTAATTGAACTGCGTAAAAACCAGCTATATTTTCAGGCTGATAAATTTGGGTTGTCGCATTTGGAATCAGAACATTACCATTGTCGCAATCAATCCACTGATAGGTTGTTCCTGTCAAATCTCTATCTGCCATTAATGACGCGTCACCAATAGTAACATTTGTAGTAAAGGCATTTTGTGAATCTGTAATCGTAACTGGTAATGTTATCGTTTCTACTTGATCTGGGTCGCAAACTGTATTAGTAACTGTTAGCGTTACTTGTTTAACGCCAGGACAAGTATAATTGTGAGTCGGATTTTTTAAAGAACTATTAGGTGTGCCATCACCAAAATTCCAATTAGACAAATTATAGTTGGAACTACCATTAATAAAAGACACCGATGCTGTTTGATTAACCGGATTAAAATCACTTGTTAATGGAATGTTCGTAAATAAAGCTGTAGTAGTTAAACATCGGGGAATATCAATATAGGAACAACTAGAAGGAGTCCAAACACCTGCTTGTAATGTTCCCGATACTTCTAAAACAGGAATGCCATAATTGGTGTCAAACCATTTGTATGTAACCGTTGTTTGTACCGATGGGGTACTTTGCCCTTGGATAGTGATAGTGCTATTATCTACCACAGTAGTCTTCATCTTCAACACATTTGGAAAAACACCAAAAGGAGTAGTTAGGGAGCCCCAACCATCAACTTTGTTCGTTCTTTGGGTTTCAGAGGCATAAACTAAAGGAAAACCAAACGCAGACAAATCAAAAGTTAAGCTAGACGGATTGGTGTAATTATCGTTATAATTCATAGGAAATTGATATAGTATATCTGGAACAGAATAACTCGCTGTAAATGGTAATGTAAGCCCGTCAATTGTAATATTAGCACCTATCATTTTGTTAGATAAATTAGTGGCAGTTATCTTGCTGTGCATGAAGGCATTTGTTAATCCGAATCCTTGAACTTGCAAGCCTTCCACGGTGCTATTAGCTAAATTAAAAGCGGCATTAAATTGAGTATTACAATTAAACAAAAAGTTATTTGAAAAACACCAAGAGGTCCTATATCCAGTATTTGCGGGATTTACCCAAGAAAGCGTTTCTTGAGAATTGGGTGTTAACGAACTAAAATTCCAAGAAATATTCTCCCCTGAAGTTGTAAAATCTAATCCATTCAAAATTGATGCTCTACTAACTAAAAAATCTTCATTAACTAAAGCATAATCGGTATAATTATATGTTGCTTGGCCAAAATTTAATGACGTTACAAGTAAAATTGTAATAAAAATAATTTTTTTCATAGTTTTAATTTTAAATTATTTGAAACTAGTTACTACCTCTATTTCTATTAGAGATATAAATTTAACTTTAGGTTTTATATTTAATCAAGTCACAATTACATATTCCTTCTATACTGACCGCCCACCTCAAATAGGCATGCCGTAATTTGGCCTAACGAACAATACTTTGTAGCAGTCATTAGTACCTCAAAGATATTTTCATTGTGTATTGCTGCATTTTGAAGAGCATTAATTTGTTCTTGTTCTAAATCTTGATATGATTTATGTAAATTTTGCAAAGTCTTAATTTGCTCTTGTTTTTCTTCTTCAGTAGCGCGTATAACCTCTGTAGGAAGTACAGTTGGAGAACCTTTAGAACTTAAAAATGTATTAACACCTATAATAGGAAATTCACCAGTGTGTTTCAGTGTCTCATAATATAAACTTTCTTCCTGAATCTTTGAACGCTGGTACATTGTTTCCATAGCGCCTAAAACACCACCGCGCTCAGTAATTCTATCAAATTCTAGTAAAACGGCCTCTTCAACTAAATCGGTCAATTCTTCAATTATAAATGAACCTTGAATTGGATTCTCGTTTTTGGTTAAGCCCAATTCCTTATTAATGATTAACTGTATTGCCATGGCACGACGTACACTTTCTTCAGTTGGAGTTGTAATAGCTTCATCGTAGGCATTTGTGTGTAAAGAATTACAATTATCATAAATTGCATACAGCGCTTGTAGGGTGGTTCTAATGTCATTAAAATCTATTTCTTGAGCATGTAAAGAGCGCCCCGAGGTTTGAATATGATATTTTAACATTTGAGCCCTTTCATTAGCTCCATATTTATTTTTTAGCGCTTTTGACCATATTTTTCTTGCTACTCTGCCAATCACAGCATATTCAGGATCAATACCGTTTGAAAAGAAGAAAGATAAATTGGGGCCAAAATCATTAATATTCATCCCTCGGCTTAAATAATACTCAACGTATGTAAAACCATTGGATAAAGTAAAAGCCAATTGTGTAATTGGATTGGCACCCGCCTCAGCAATATGATATCCTGAAATAGAAACAGAATAGAAATTGCGAATGTTCTTTTTTATAAAATATTCTTGCACATCTCCCATTAAACGCAAAGCAAATTCAGTGGAAAAAATACAAGTGTTTTGAGCTTGATCTTCCTTAAGGATGTCGGCTTGTACCGTACCACGAACTTGGGTTAATGTTTTTATAACAATGTCCTTATAAACCGAATCAGGTAAAACTTGGTCACCGCTTACCCCCAATAAAAATAGACCTAAGCCATTGTTACCCTCTGGCAACTCTCCTTTGTAAGTTGGTCGTTGCAAGCTTTTTTTCTTATAAATTTCATTTATTTGGTCCTCAACTTCCTCTTGTAAATTGTTTTCAAAAATATATTTTTCACAATTTTGATCAATGGCGGCGTTCATAAAAAAACCAAGTAACATTGGTGCTGGACCATTGATTGTCATTGATACTGAAGTAAGCGCGTGACATAAATCAAATCCTGAATAAAGTTTTTTAGCATCATCCAAACAACAAATTGAGACGCCAGCATTTCCTATTTTACCATATATATCGGGTCGCAAATCGGGATCATTACCATATAAAGTCACACTATCAAAAGCTGTAGATAATCTTTTGGCTGGCAAGCCAGCACTAACATAATGAAACCTTTTGTTGGTTCGCTCAGGACCGCCCTCACCTGCAAACATTCTAGAGGGATCTTCTCCTTCACGCTTAAAAGGATACAACCCGGCGGTAAATGGAAATTCACCGGGGACGTTTTCTTGTAAATTCCATTTTAAAATATCACCCCATGCTTTGTATTTTGGTAAAGCAATTTTGGGTATTTGAGTATGTGATAAACTTTCAGTGTGGGTTTCAATTTTTATAACTTTATCACGAACATTAAAACTATAAACTGAATTTTTGTATTTACTAACTTTATCATTCCACGTTAAAATTACTTCCCAATTAAACGGATCAAGATTCATTTTAACACGGTCGAATTCTTTAATTAATAAGTTTAGAAAAATAGCTTTATTATCACTAATATTCAATGAATTAGAATCTATACCTGATTTATCAAGTAACGGTTCTTTTTGGTTTACAGAATCAATTGTTTTAAAAATTCCATATAACTTTTGTGCTACTTCAACTTGAGTTAGAACTGTTTCATCATACTTGCGGTTATTTTCAGCTATCTCAGATAAATAACGCGTTCTGTGAGGTGGAATCACAAAAATTTTCTCACTCATTTCACGCGTAGTTTGAAAAGTAGAATTTAAATTACTTTGCGTTCTTTCTACAACTTTCCCCATCAGTTTTTTGTAGAGCGTATTCATACCAGGATCATTAAACTGAGAGGCAATAGTACCTATAACTGGCATATCGTCTGGATTTAAATCCCACAAATTATGATTGCGCTGGTATTGTTTTTTAACATCACGTAAAGCATCCAAAGAACCGCGCTTATCAAACTTATTTATAGCTACTAAATCGGCGAAATCCAACATGTCAATTTTCTCTAATTGAGTCGCCGCACCAAACTCGGGTGTCATAACATAAAGTGAAACATCTGAATGATCCATGATTTCTGTATCACTTTGACCAATACCAGAAGTCTCTAAAATAATAATATCATATTTTGCAGCCTTTAGAACCTGAATAGCTTCTGCCACGTATTTTGACAAAGCCAAATTAGATTGGCGTGTGGCTAAAGAACGCATATAAACTCTTGGATTATTAATCGCATTCATTCGTATTCTATCACCAAGCAGCGCTCCACCTGTCTTACGCTTAGAGGGGTCTACAGAAATTAATCCAATAGTTTTTTCAGGGAAATCAATTAAAAATCTTCTCACTAATTCATCTACTAGCGATGATTTTCCTGCCCCACCGGTTCCTGTAATTCCTAAAACAGGTGTGCTTGAAGTTTTATTCTTATTATGTATTAAATCAAAAACTGGCTTGGCAATTTCGGGGAAATTTTCGGCAGCTGAAATTAAGCGCGCTATAGCTGTTGGATTTTTTTTCTCAATTTGTTTTAATTCATCGTTAAGTATGTTGCCAATTGGATAATCTGATTGTTTAACTAAGTCATTTATCATTCCTTGCAGGCCCATAGCTCTCCCATCGTCTGGTGAATAAATCCTAGTAATTCCGTAGGCATGCAAATCAGCAATCTCGCCAGGTAAAATTACACCACCACCACCACCAAATATTTTAATGTGACTAGCTCCTTTTTCCTTGAGTAAGTCAAACATGTATTTAAAATATTCGTTATGTCCTCCTTGATACGATGTCATTGCAATAGCGTTTGCATCCTCTTGAATTGCAGTGTTAACAACTTCTTCTACACTTCTGTCATGTCCCAAATGAATTACCTCTACTCCCGTTGCCTGAATAATCCTTCTCATGATATTTATGGCAGCATCGTGACCGTCAAATAAAGATGCGGCAGTTACAATTCTAACTTTATTTACAGGAATGTAGGGTTGTTTTTGAATCATTAGTAAAATATTGACGATTTTGAGTGCGCAATTTAAGGATTTTTCAAAAAAATGCCAATTAATTACTTGAAAACAAAAAGTATATTTTTAAAATATATTCTCTAAATTATTTGAAATGATATATCGCAACGAATTTCAAAGCTATCGATTAAATTAAATAGCTACTTTTGTGTTTAATATCTTCATTTATTATACTCACAATTAAAATACAACTCATGAAATTACATTTTGCACTTTTATTATTCTTGCCTTTACTGGGTATTTCTCAAAACAATTTATTAAACAAAATTAAAAAAGAGGTAAAAAATGTGAATACCGATGATTTTAAAAAAATAACTTCAAATTCAAATGCAATTGATATTTCTGCTGGTTTAAAGGAAGCCTTAAACAAAGGTATTGAAAAACAAGTAACCAAATTAACAGCTAAAGACGGGTTTTTAAAAAACGAATTAGTAAAAATCATGTTGCCATCCGAGTTAAAAAAAGTGGATGAAACATTGCGTAAATTTGGTTTTGGTTCGATGGCAGACGAGGGATTAATCATCTTGAACAGAGCTGCAGAAGATGCTGTTAAAGAATCAACGCCAATATTTGTAGACGCTGTAAAAAACATGAGTTTTACAGATGCAAAAAAAATCCTCATGGGTAGCGAGAATGAAGCAACTAGTTATTTACAAACAAATACGTCTTCGGCATTATATTCTAAGTTTAACCCTGTAGTTAAAAATTCATTTTCTAAAGTGGGAGCAGATAAAATTTGGGCCACTATTATAAAAAAATACAACACATTACCAATGGTTACAAAGATAAATCCTGATTTAACAGACTACACTACAAATAAAGCATTGGAAGGGGTATTCAAGATGATTGCAGTGGAGGAAAAAATCATTAGAACTGATTTAAACAGCAGGTCAACTACACTTTTACAAAATGTTTTTGCTATTCAAGATAAGAAGTAGTTCTAAATGTTATAATTTTTAAGAAACCAATAACATAACAATAACATATAATTAACAGTTAAACTAAAAAAATGGGTTTATTTTTGTTCTGTTATAAAATTAATTTTTGTTTTTTTTTGGTTATAGGTTAGTTTAAGAACTGTCAACTCTGCTGAGAATTGACAGTTTTTTTTTTATGTAATAGAATTAATAAAAAAAATTACTTCGCTATTAAATAAATGCGGTTTTTCAACATTAACTACATGTCCGCAATCAGGAATAACTACTAAACTAGATGATTTGAAATGGCTTTTAGTCACTTTTTTTACTGATGGCAAAAACATATAATCTTGGTCTCCCATGATATAAAGGGTTGGAATATTAATTTCAATCTGCCGAAATAATCTCAAAATCGGGTTTATCTCTGCAGTTAGTTTAAACCAGCGTATAAACTCTTTTTGGTATAATTTCTTTGCTTCATTAATAAATAAAATTCGGGATTTTTTACTCTTCTCATTTGGCATAATTACAAAGGCAAAAAATT
>CAMDSN010000058.1 GCA_945907225.1 Flavobacterium psychrophilum
TCATATACTTTAATTATTCCTTTATCCCAAGAGGCTTGGTCTTCATTAAAACTTGTGCCAAAAGCATCGTGTAAAGTAAAATCCATTACCGATGGTAAATAGGAATTAAAACTTTGAATAGCTCCAATTTTACTATCTTTTTGCCAATAAGCCATTTGCGCTTGATTATGCATCCAGACTTCACCAACAATATTAAAATGCGGGTATTCATCGGTGATTGCTTTGGTCCATTTGGAAATTCCTTCCTTGTCGTTATAGGAATATGTATCTACTCTAAACCCATCCAAATCGGCATATTCAATCCACCAAATTGCATTTTGTATCAGGTAATTTAAAACTAACGGATTGGATTGGTTTAAATCGGGCATTGATTTTACAAACCAACCATCCATACACTTTTTAGCATCAATTTTTGAAGCATTGATATCAAATTGCGATGTCATTCTGTAGTTAGATTGTGTGAACTCTGGAAATTGATGTACCCAATCTTTAGTAGGCAAGTCTTTATACATCCAATGTTGCCAACCCCAATGATTGGTTACATAATCCATGATATTTTTCATTCCTTTTTTATGTAATTCTTCACTTAATCTAAGATAATCCTTATTGGTTCCATATCGCGGATCAATTTTATAAACATCCGATTGGCCATAGCCATGATAGGAATAGCTTTCATCATTGTCTTCACAAAGAGGTGTACACCAAATAGCGGTTGCACCTAATTCTTTGATATAATCTAAATGATTAATTATACCTTCAATATCGCCACCATGTCTTCCGCCAGGCAAATTACGATTGGCTTTTTCAGTAGCTTCAGCTGAACTGTCGTTGTTTGGATTTCCATTGGCAAATCGGTCCGACATAATAAGATAAATAACATCCGAGCTATCATAACTTTTTCTGAATTTAGAATTCTCTCTTCTTGCTTTAATAGAATAGTTTCTAGTAAATGATTTTTTCCCGTTTTTAAATGTAAAAATTAAATCTTGTGGAGATATATTTTTGGTGTCAATAGTCACAAAAACATAGTTAGGATTTTCTGTTTTTTGAATGCCTTTGATGATTATTTTATTAGAAACATAAACTTCGTTTTGGGAAATGTTCTTCCCATAGAACATAATTTGCAAATCAGCATGGTTCATTCCTTCGTACCAAAAAGGAGGTTCAACTTTGTCAATTGCTTTGCTAGTTAGGTCTTTGGCCTCGGGTTGTGCTAAAGCTGAATAAGAAATTAGGAAGAAGAAAAACACTTTTTTCATAGTTCGCTATTTATAAACCATATAAGGCATATAAGGACAAATAAGAAAAACTTAAATGAACTTATATGCCTTATATGGTTCAATTAATTATTTTATACTGTTACCAAACTATTTGGCTCGACCGAAACTTCTTTGCCATTTACAAAAACAGAAATTCTAGTATCACCTTCAAGAGTAAAATTAGTTTCATGTTGATGAACGGAAACTTTCAAAATTTGGTTTCTAAAATTGATTTTAAAGGAATACCCATTCCACTCTTTCGGAATTCTTGGTTTGAAATGCAGGGCATTATTTTTGACTCTCATTCCGCCAAAACCTTCTACAATACTCATCCAAGTCCCTGCCATGGATGTGATGTGTAAACCTTCTTCAACTTCTTTGTTGTAATCATCCAAATCCAAACGCGAAGTTCTCAAATAGAACGTATACGCTTGTTCCATTCTGCCCAAAGTAGCTGCCTGAATAGAGTGAACACAAGGCGAAAGCGAACTTTCATGTACCGTAAAAGGTTCGTAGAAATCGAAATGTTTTTCCAGTTGTTCTTTGCTAAAATGATCTTCGAAGAAATAGAAACCTTGTAAAGTATCAGCCTGTTTGATATAAGGTGAACGCAAAATTCTGTCCCAAGACCATTTTTGATTTATTGGTCGTTGCGATTTGTCTAAATCATGCACTTTCACTAATTCTTTGTCTAAAAAACCATCTTGTTGTAAATACACATCATGCTCTTCTGAAAAAGGGAAGTACATATTGTCTGCAACTTTTTTCCAATGTCCAATTTCGGTAGCGTCTAATTTTACTTTGCTTATTATTCTTGTATAATCAGCATTGTATTCTTTCTCAACTTTGTTGATTTGCTCCATGGTATAATCAATACACCACTTGGCTAAATAATTAGTATAGAAATTATTATTGACGTTGTTTTCATATTCATTAGGGCCGGTAACGCCCAAAATAACATACTGATTTCTAAAAGTAGAAAAAGTTGCTCTTTGATGCCAAAAACGGGCAATTCCGATTAAGACTTCTAATCCTTTTTCAGGAATGTAAGAGTAGTCGCCAGTGAATCGGTAATAGTTAAAAATAGCGAAAGCGATGGCGCCATTTCTATGAATTTCTTCGAAGGTTATTTCCCATTCGTTGTGACATTCTTCACCATTCATAGTTACCATTGGATACAAAGCGGCACCATTTGTGAAACCTAATTTACCTGCATTTTCAATAGCTTTGTCTAGTTGATTGTAGCGATAAGCCAAAAGATTTCTGGCCACTTGTTGGTCTTTAGTTGCCATATAGAACGGAATGCAATAGGCTTCGGTATCCCAATAAGTAGAGCCACCATATTTTTCTCCGGTAAATCCTTTTGGACCAATATTCAAACGGGAATCTTTACCTAAATACGTTTGATTTAAATGGAAAATATTGAAACGAATTCCTTGTTGCGCTTTTACATCGCCATCAATACTGATGTCGCTCATTTCCCAAATTTTTGCCCAAGCTGCAATTTGATTATTTACTAATTGTTCATAGCCAAATGATACTGCTTTTGCAATAACATTTTGAGCTGCAATTTGTGTGTTTTCGTGATTCATTGAAACGGTATAACCGCCCAATTTTTGTAACGAAACTTTTTGACCTTTGGTTACAGCAACTTCATAAGTAAATTGAACTTTTTCTTTAGTTGCTTCAACATTTATCGGTGAAATTTTCAGATTTTCAGCATTAAGTAAAATACTGTTCTGCATGAAGGTTGTTGCCGTAAAATGAGTTTTGAAAGTTCTTGCCGTTACGAAAGCTTCGTTTTCTGAATGTTTAACGTTTAATGGTTCCCAAAATTTTTCTTCCCAGTTGGCATCTTCGTTGTGAACGCCGGCATCAACATAAGGTTTAAAAACTATTTTAGCATCATTGTTTAGTGGCGAGATTTCATAGTTTATTACACCAACTTCATCCAAATCTAATGAAAGGAACCTACGAACATTTACGGCAATTTGAGTACCATTTTGTAATGTTGCTTCAAAAGAACGGTTGTAAATTCCTTCTTTCATATTAAGTTCGCGACGGAAGTTTTTCACTGTTGCGCAAGCTGCTAAATCTAATATTTCACCGTTGATTTCGATGTTGATTCCAATCCAATTAGGTGCATTTAATACTTTAGCGAAATATTCGGGATAACCATTTTTCCACCAGCCCACTTTGGTTTTGTCGGGATAATATATTCCGGCAATGTAACTACCCTGGAAAGTTTTTCCTGAATAGTATTCTTCAAAATTTGCACGTTGTCCCATAGCTCCGTTTCCGATGCTGAATAAACTTTCCGATGATTTAACTTGTTCTAAGTCAAAACCTTCTTCTATAATTGACCAGTTGTCTGGTTTGATATAATCTTGATTCATTTAATTTTCCTTTTATCATTCAATTTTAGTCTATGAATGCTTCTATGAAAGAGGTATCCATAAAGGTAAAATCTTTAAAATTGTATTTTGCTTCGTGTAGAATTTTTTCATCGCCAATTCCGATACTCGTCATATTGGCAATATTAGCGGCTTGAATTCCGGCAACCGAGTCTTCAAAAACCATAGAATTCTCGTTGGTTGCATTTAATAATTTCGCAGCTCTCAAAAAAACTTCCGGATCAGGTTTTGCATTGGTTACGTCATTTCCATCAACAATGACATCGAACATTTGCAAAATTTTCACTTTTTCTAGTATTGGGCGGGCATTTTTACTAGCCGAGCCCAATGCAATTAATTGGTTTTTTTCTTTAATAAATTCTAAAATATTGACAACACCAGGAAGAATCTCTGTTTCATCCATGTTTTCAATATAAGATAGGTAATCTTCATTTTTTTGGGTTAACCATTTGTTTTTATTTTCTTCAGAAGCTTCGATGTTTCCAAGTTTCAAGATAATATCTAAAGAACGAACACGGCTAACTCCCTTTAATTCTTCGTTGTGTTCTGGGGTAAATTCGATTCCTAAATCGCTTGCTATTTTTTGCCATGCCAAAAAATGATATTTCGCTGTGTCAACAATAACGCCATCTAGGTCGAAGATGAATGCTTTTTTTGTCATTTATTTTTGTATTATGTCATCAACATCTTTCACTTTTACTACTAATACAGCTGCTATAAGAAAGCTTACTCCACTAGTAATTATAGCATAAATTGCATGGTCGTTATATAGATATTTTACTAACGGTCCACCAATTAAAGCATTGATGATTTGAGGAATTACGATAAAGAAATTAAATATTCCCATATAAACTCCCATCTTTTTTGGAGAAATGGATCCGGCTAATATGGCATAAGGCATGGATAAAATACTAGCCCAAGCGATGCCAACTCCTATCATTGAAATGATTAGCATTTCTTTATTGGGCATAAAATACATAGAAAGCAATCCTAAGCCCCCTGCAATTAATGAAATGGAATGGGTAGTTTTTCGCCCGAATTTTTTAGCAAGCATTGGTAAAAAGAACAAAGCTACTATGGCAGAAACTAAGTTATACACACCGAATATTACGCCTACCCAATCTCCTGCTTCTTGAAATGCAGCACTTGTATGGTCTTCTAAATCCAATCCGTAAATGTGTTGAGCAATTGCGGGAGTTGTAAAAACCCACATTCCAAAAAGGGCAAACCAAGAAAAGAATTGCACCCAACTTAATTGTCTCATAGTTGTTGGCATTTTTCTGAAATCATCAAAAATATCCATCAAGCTAGATTCATTTAATTCACCATCTTTTTCAATCGCATTTACATGTGCCTGTTCGTCTTCAAACTTGGCTAATTCTTCAGGTGAATATTCTTTTGTTGAAAATAAAGTAATCAATATTGACCCAACTAAAATTGCTGCTCCAATAATAAAAGAAAGTACTATATGATGTGGAATTTTTCCATCTTCAGTACTATTTGAAACGCCAAACCAATTGGTTAAAACATACGGCAACCATGAACCGATAACGGCTCCAAATCCAATAAGTGCTGTTTGAATACTAAATCCCAAAGTTCTTTGATCAGAACGTAAATTGTCTCCAACTAATGCTCTGAAAGGTTCCATGGCAATATTAAACGACGCATCCATTACCATCAACATTCCAGCACCGACCCAAAGAGCAGGCATGAATGCAATAAAAATATCAGCTTGCGGCATTAAAATTAAACCTACAGAAGCTAATAAAGCACCAACTAAAAAGAATGGTTTTCTTCTTCCGAATCTTCCCCAGGTATTATCGCTATAATGACCTATTATTGGCTGAACAATTAATCCCATTAAAGGAGCGATTATCCAAAACCAGGATAATTCGTGAACATCAGCACCAAAAGTTTGTAGGATTCTGCTAGCATTAGCATTTTGAAGGGCAAAACCCATTTGTATCCCAAGGAAACCAAAACTCATGTTCCAAATTTCCCAGAAACTTAACTTACGCTTTTCCATTATCGTAATTTATTGGTTAGAAATACGATAAGCGCCATGCTTATCAAAACTTATTTTTTGTTTTCGAAGTAAAAGTATAAGCTTTGATAATTGGCAGTAAATATATAAAAGTTTTTATAATTTGGATTTACAATTGGTTTTTTTTGATAAAAAGTTTAAATCGTGGATTCTCTTTCAACCAATTCAGTTTCGATCACTTCAGTGCTGTATTGTTCGTCTTCTTCGTCTTCTGATTCCAATCTTTCAATAAGCATTTTAGCCGCTTTTCCACCCATTTTTATCCCATTTTGACTAACCGTTGATATGCTTGGCGTTGAATATTTTGAAATAATCCCATCAGTAAAACCAATTATTGAAAGTTCTTCCGGTACTTTGATATTTAGTTTTCGAGCTAATTTAATCGCTGTTACAGCAAAAATTTCATTAACAGCAAAAATGGCATCTAGGTCATTATTTACCAATAGGTCTTCGATTAAAGCTTCAAAGTTTTCGGTATCTTCAATTTTCAGTATTAAATTCTCGTCAACATTTATATCATTATTTTTTAGCGCTTTAATATATCCTTGCGTTCTTAGTTTACCAACACTTACGTAATCAACTGTAGTTATCAAAGCTATTTTTTTAAATCCTTTATCGACAAGAAATTGAGTAGCATTAAATGCAGCTAAATTATCGTCAATAATTACTTTATCACATAAAATGTCATTTGTAACCCGGTCAAACATGACTACTGGCATTCCTTGATTGATGACTTCTACAATATGATGAAAATCTTTCTTCTGTTGTGTTTCTTTTGAAAGCGACATGATAAAGCCGTCAATACTGCCGTTGGCTAACATTTCCATATTAATTACTTCTTTATCAAAAGATTCGTCAGATAAACAAACTAGTACATTATAACCATTTTCATTAGCAACATTTTCAACGCCGCTAATTACGGTTGCAAAAAAGTGATGAATAATTTCAGGAATAATAATACAAATTGTCTTAGTTTTTCTGTTTTTTAAACTCAGTGCAATATTGTTAGGTTTATAGTTATAAAGTTTAGCAAACGCCTGGATTTTTTGTCTAGTATCTTCGCTAATTTCTAAGCTATTTTTTAACGATTTAGAGACGGTTGATATTGACACATCTAGTTCTTTGGCAATTTGCTTTAGCGTAACTTTTCTTTTCATGGTGAGAATTTGATAAATACTTAATTCTGAATAAAGGTATAGGATATTTTTTATACTATCAATTTTAGTGTTATTTTATTGTAAAAAACTAAAAGTTTTCAACACGCAAACGTTTTCGAAGCACTTTTAACAAGTGTTTTTTAGTTAAGCTCATTTTTTTACCTAAATTTAACCTTCGAAGTATTAGTATAAGCACAAAATTATTTTTAACCTAAACAAAATGTATGAAAACAATTTACAAAAAGTTGTTATTTTTATTCCTGTTGTTGCCATTTAGTTTATTGGCACAAAGTTTAAGCGGTGTAGTAGTTGATAAAAAATCGAATCAACCCTTGCCTGGAGTAAATGTAGTAGTTCAAGGTGCTAATCAAAGCACAACAACAGATTTTGACGGAAAATTTAAGTTAGCAGGGCTAAAAAACGGAGACAAAGTTGTCTTAAGTTTTATTGGCTATGAAACCCAAACATTAAATTATACTGGTCAAAAAGAAGTAACCATTAGTCTTGATGAAAGTGCTAATCAGTTACAAGAAGTAGTGGTGCAAGTGGGGTATGGGTCTGTTAAGAAAAAAGACGCTACGGGATCTGTAACTCTATTAGCTTCAAAAGATTTTAATAAAGGTGCAAACGTAACGGCTGAAAATTTACTTTCAGGTCGTATTGCAGGTTTAACAATTAATGCAGGAGGAGGAGCTCCTGGCAGTGGTAGCCAAATTCGAATTAGAGGAGGTTCTTCTCTTAGTGCATCAAATGATCCATTAATTGTTATTGATGGTCTTCCAGTTACTAATGATTCTAATGTTGGTGCAACTTCTATATTAGCTTCTTTAAACCCAAATGACATTGAAAGTTTTAACGTTTTGAAAGACGCTTCTGCTTCTGCAATTTATGGTGCAAGAGCTGCAAATGGTGTTATCATAATTACTACAAAACGTGGAGGAAAAAAGTTGTCAGTAGATTATAATTTTCAATATGGTTCTGGTAAGATAATTAATAAGTTAGATGTAATGAATGCTCAACAGTATTCAAGTTTTTTACAACAATATCATCCCACTAGAGTTGGTGAATTAGGAATTATTAATCCAAATATTGTCGATGATCCTTCTACACCTCAAAATGAGGCACAACAATTATATAATACTGATTGGCAAGACGCCATTTATAGAAGAACTGATTTTGTAGATAATAACTTGTCTATTAGAGGTCAATTGTTTAACAGAATTCCAGCCAAGTTAACAATTAATAATACCTATCAAGAAGGACTTAGATTGACTAATGAATTTACAAGAAACAACGTTTCTCTTGCCTTAAACCCAAGGTTCTTTGATGATCATTTAAAATTTAATGTTTCGGCGTTGTATAGTAATGAACGTAATCGTTTTGCAAATGGGGTAGAGGGAACAGCTATTCGTTTTGACCCAACGAAACCAGTTTATAACCCTTATAGTAATAACTTTAGTGGTTTTTTTGAATATGAAAACCCTAGTGATCCAACTGGTTTAGCGGCTCAATCTCCAAGAAACCCAGTAGCTGATTTATTACAAACAAATGATAGAGGAGTAAATAATCGTTTTTTAGGAAATTTTGAAATTGATTATAAATTCCATTTTTTCCCTTCTTTAAGAGCGGTTGTTAATTTAGGATTTGATGAGTCTAATGGTGTTAGAAGAATAAATAAAGGAACTTCTGGTATTGGTTCTAGTGAAATTTTAAACAATAATTTTATTGGTACTAATATTCAGGATGAAGATACAAGAAGAAATAAATTACTAGATGCTTATTTTGTTTATAACAAAAAGTTAGGAAATACTAATGTGGAAGCAACTCTTGGATATTCTTATCAAAAGTTTCAGTATTATGGATACAGAAGTGGAAATAGAAATAACTCAGCGGCTGTAGAAAGTTTTC
>CAMDSN010000059.1 GCA_945907225.1 Flavobacterium psychrophilum
TATAAAAAATTAAAACGATTTAGGGATGGAGATTTAAATAGATTTGAAAACCTTAATAAAGAATCTCTAAAAGGTGCGTCAGATGAAGCGCTGGAAAATTTAGCGAAATCTTGGGGTCCATTTCAATTAATGGGTTATAAATGCTTGAAGTTGGGCGTTAAAATAAATGATATCAGGGGAGATAACTCACTTTATTGGGGAGTATATTGGATAAATAGTGAATATGGCGATTATTTGAGAAAAAATAAGATAGAACAAGCTTTTAGAATACACAATACTGGCAGTCCTTCAGGAGCTACATATAACTCTCGTTATGTGCGAGATGGATTAAAACATATAAAATATTTCAAAAAATAATACTAATTTAAGAATTAGGGATTCTCTTCAAACCACCCTTACCCCTTATTTAATTTGATTATTATTATTTAAAAAATTGATTTTATTTAAATCCGTATTTAAAAACATCTCACATTTCATAATATTTATTTTTAATTTTTTAACAATATTTTCAAATAATATTCGTTAAAAGAATTATATAAATATATATTATTATGAAAAAAATCTCTTTTGTTATATTATTAACAGTATTTACGTTTTTAAGTAACGCTCAAAGCACAGTGAATTATAATCTAAAAGTGATTGATTTAAATAGCAATCCAATGGAAGGGGTATTAATAACGCTAACTGAAACTATAAGTAAACAAAAAATAAATGGAAATACTAACACCAAAGGAATCGCTTCATTTGAAATAACTTATGGCAAAGAATGGGAAGTAAATGTTGGCGGGATGAAAAAATGTGATATTGTTGAAGTTCCTACAAATGGAACCTCAATACAAAGCAGAACTATATCCTACAACTTAAAACATCATAATCGAATTAATAGGCCTCTAGTAGACAGAAGCAAACTTAAAATTCAATATATTGATCAAACAAACCTAACAAAATCTACCTACAAAAAAGACGAAGCTGTTTTTGAATTGTATCTTAAAAAAGAAAATAATACACCCTTAAAAAATTATCCTGTTAATCTGACTTGTTTAAAAACAGAGAAGACATATTTAAATAAAACAGATATAAATGGTGTTGCTTTTTTCATTATTCCGAATAATTCGGAGTACGAAATTGATATTGACGGAATTGAGAGCATCAATTATATAGATATTAAAAAATCAGGTATTTATACCCTTGAAACAAAACATGAGCCAACAGATATTATAGAAAATGAGGTGAATGATACAATTGTGCAAAAATTTGAAACACAAAAAACAGGAACTTCTAGCCGTGTACTTTTAAAACTAAAAATAAATAAAAGTTCAGCTAATAAAATATCTGATGAAGATGTTTATCTACAAATGTTAAAGTCAAATAAAGTTTATAAAGGTAAAACGAATTCTAATGGAGAAGTTTGTTTTTTATTACCTCCCAAAAGAAAATATATGGTTCATTTTAAATATCAGAAAGATGTTGATGTAATTAATTTAAATGATATGCAAGGTATTGGAAATAGTGAGGCTAATTTTACATATAATCCAAATCCAAGATTAAAATATCCAGAACAATTTATTCCAACTCCAAATGATTTAATCACTACCAATTTCTTAGATTTCTTAAAAAAACAATATCCTGATCCTACTGATGATGCAGTTGTTAAAATGGATGTAAAATGGGGTAATGATGAAGTTTCTCAAAAATCTAAAGAAGCTATATTGCAGTTAGGCTTTAAAGTTAAATATTCACAGAATAGAAGTAATGCTGCATCTCTGAATATTAGTTTAGTACTAGACATTAGTGGTTCTATGGAGGGTCATGATAGGATTGATGCTCTTAAAATTGCATTAATACATTACATAAAACAATTGAGACCTACAGATATTGTATCATTGATAGTTTTTAATGAAAAGTCAAGTATTCTAATACCAGCACAAAAAGTTGATGATGCAAAATACTTTGTCACTGTAATTAATAGTATTGAAGCAGGTGGAGGGACCGTGATTTATGATGCTCTAATAGACGGATATGAACAAGTCCTTAAAAATTTCAAACCAAATTATACGAATAGAGTTGTATTACTTACTGATGGATTTGATTCAACACCTGTAGAAAAATTAGTTAATAAGTCAAAAGAGTACAATAAAAAAGGGATTGAATTATCAACAATTGGCGTTGGAGAAAATTACAATCAGTCTTTACTTTCATTATTGTCAAACGTTGGAGGAGGAATGCTAAATTTTACATACGAATCTAAAAATTTAAATGAAATATTTGAAAAAGAATTAAATAGTGTATTATTAAATTGTGCGAAAAATTTAACAGTAGATATAAAATATAATAATCAAATAATTTTCAAACAACTTTATGGCCATCAATTTACGAAGACGAATGATCTAGTAACGATGAGTATAAATCATGTATATAGTGGTTTAAACACATTAGCATTATTAAAATTTGATTTAAATAATCCTACAGAAAAAATTGAAAAAGAACCAATCATAATAAAAATGACTTATTTTGATAATAATTTAAAAAGTAATGTATATACAGAGGAAAAAGCATACTTAAAATGGCGGCCCGCAACCAATAACTTTGAAATTATTATGGAGGCAGAACATAAAAAATTGTATGCTATAGCCATTTTAAATCAGTCATTAAAAGTAATGTCAGAGGCTTTTGTTAAAAATAACTATACTCTCGCATTAACTGAAATCCAAAATACAATAAATCAAATCAAAAATTTATATCCAGATGCAAAAGATGATGATGTTGAAAAATTAGCTTCAAGTGCTGCAGATTATGCATTGAGTTTAAACAGGCTAATTAGGAAAACAACAAAAAAAGTTAAATCATAATAAAAGCTATTAGAAATTTAACAATTCTATTAATTCTTTTTCAAAACGATTCACAGGTAAATATTGATCTTCAAGAGCTTTTACAAAGGGTATAGGAGTTTCTATACTTCCTACCCTTTTGACGGGCGCATCAAGATATTCAAAACATTGTTCCATGATCATTGCAGAAATATCACTTGCAATACCTCCAAAAAGAGTATCTTCTTGTAGTATAATTACTTTATTTGTTTTCTTTACAGAAGCTATAATGGAATCAACATCCAAGGGTTGTAGTGTTCTCAAGTCTAATAAATCAGCGCTAATTTTGGGATGTTTTTCTAAAACGCCTAAAGCCCAATGCACACCAGCGCCAAATGAGATAATTGTAATTCCATTTCCCTCTTTAAGAAGTGCTGCTTTTCCAAAAGGAATTGTGTAATAATTTATTGGTACATCTTGATAAATAGATCTATACAATTGTTTGTGTTCAAAAAACATAACGGGATTCGGATCATTAATTGCTGTATTTAGCAACCCTTTAGCATCAAATGGAAATGCAGGATAAACTACTTTTAATCCCGGAGTCTTCGTAAACCAGGCCTCATTAGTTTGAGAATGAAATGGACCTGCTTGCGTACCTCCTCCACAAGGCATTCTAACAACAACATCTGCTTTCTCATTCCATCTGTAATGTTGTTTTGCTAATAAATTTACAATTGGATTGAATCCTGTAGAAACAAAATCGGCGAATTGCATCTCTACAATAGCCTTAAAACCATTTATAGAAAGCCCCATACCCGCAGAAACGATTGCGCTCTCACAAATAGGCGTATTTCTAACTCTATCTTTGCCAAACTGTGCAACAAAGCCATCTGTAATCTTAAAAGCACCTCCATATTCTGCAATATCCTGACCCATTATTACTAAATTGTCGTGACGCTCCATAGATTGCCGGAGTGAATTTGAGATAGCATCAACAACCCTAATGTTTTCAACTTCTTTTGAAGACTCAAATAATTCAAAATCATAAGGATGATATACATCATTTAACTCATCTTCTAAGTTTGCAACACTATCAGGTTCAGACTGTGTAATAGCCCAATTTTCGTCTATTTCAGTTTTTATAGCCAATTTAATCTTACTGTCTTCTTCTTCAGACAAGACGCTAATTCGTTCTAAATATGATTTATAATTAGATATGGGATCTTTTTCAGCCCACAAATCCATTAATTCTTGGGGTACATATTTTATTCCGCTTGCCTCTTCATGACCCCTCATTCTGAATGTCTTAAATTCTAATAAAACAGGTCTCGGATTTTCAATTAGAGAGGCTTTAAGTTCCCGTATTTTGAAATAAACGTCAAGAATATTATTCCCGTCCATTATATAGCTTTCTATACCGTAACCAATACCTTTATCTGCTAAATTTTCACATCTATACTGCTCATTGGTGGGTGTTGAAAGTCCGTAGCCATTATTTTCAATCACAAACAAAACCGGTAAATCCCAAACAGCCGCCACATTCAAAGCTTCGTGAAAATCGCCTTCAGATGTTGCGCCTTCTCCAGTAAATACTGCGGTCACCTTACCGTTTTTTTTTAGTTTGTTTGCTAATGCTATTCCATCGGCAATCCCCAACTGTGGGCCTAAATGAGAAATCATCCCAATAATATTAAATTCCTGTGTGCCAAAATGAAAACTACGATCTCGCCCTTTTGTAAATCCAGTTTTCTTGCCTTGCCACTGAGAAAACAGGCGATGTAACGGAATATCTCTTCCCGTAAATACCCCCAAGTTTCTATGCATCGGCAATATGTATTCCTCTTTATCTAATGCTGCAGTAATTCCAACTGAAATTGCCTCTTGACCTATTCCTGAAAACCATTTAGACACTTTACCCTGACGTAATAAAATAAGCATCTTCTCTTCTATTAGCCTAGGCTTAAGTAGTTTTTTGTATAATCCCAATAATTGAATGTTGGATAAATCTTTCCTATCGAAATTCATTTTTTTTGTTTTAACAACGCAAAAATATAAAATTAGAATTGTAACTATTGTTTTTATTTGTCTTATCTAACTCATACTTGATTAGTGTTGACTCAAAATATCAACAATAAAGCTACTATTAATAAAGTATTTTAATTTTAAGTAAATTTTAAAAATACGTTGTTATATTTCTCTAAATAAATACATTATTTTTGACAAACTAAATCCAGTAAGAAATTAATTGTATGAGAAAATTTATATTTTCTTTCGTTTTATTTTTCACCGCACACATAGTTGAGGCGCAATCTGAGTATGAAATTACTATAAATCTTAAAAATTGTAATGACTCGATTGCGTATCTAACATTTTATCAATTTGATAAGACACTAATTAAAGACACCTGCACCAATGTTAAGAATGGAAAAATTGTTTTTAAAGGGAAAGAAAAACTTGAAAAAGGAATTTATTCATTAGTAAGTCAAGGCAAAGGGATTTATTTTGATTTTTTTATTGATGATTCCACCCAAAGATTACAACTAGAAACAGAGCTTAGTGCGAATATTGGAAAAGAATTGATTGCGTTAAATTCACCCTTAGAAAATGAATTTTTTAAATACGTTCAATTTATCAACACTCAAAATAAAGATTTTCAAACTTACAAGCAAGGTCAAACATTAACAACCAAGAACGACACGATCGCTTTAAAGAACAAACAAAAAGAAATAGAAAAAAGCATATCCGATTTTGAAGAAAAATTTATTGCCATTCACAAAGGAACCTATATTGCTGCTGTTATGAATTTAAAATTGGAAAAATTATTAAAAGATATTCCAAAAGCAACTAACGGCCGCCCAGACAGCATAGCAGTTTATAATTATTACAAAAAACATTATTGGGACAATGTTGATTTTAGTGACGATGGTATTATTAGAAATCCTTTTTTTACTAATAAACTAAAACGCTATTTTGAATCGGTTGTCGTCATGAATCCCGATTCTGTTAGTGTTGAAATTGACAGAATAATGAACAAAACCAAACCTGGAAGTCTGGCCTACAAACTTCTATTGGCGCATTTTACGTATACCTATGAAACCACGAAAATAATGGGATTTGACAAAGTTTTTGTGCACATGTCTGACATGTATTTTAAAACCGGAAAAGCAAATGGTATTTACGACGATGAAGATGTGGTCCAAAAAATCATTAAACGTGCTGATAAATTGAAACCCTTATTAATTGGAGCTACTGCCCAGGATTTATTTATGATTAGAGCTGAAGATTTCCCGAAGATGAAAGCCATGGGATTTGAAGATGCTAAAAACAGTCAAGAAATGACCAATGTTTACTATAAAAATGTTGATCAAGTTTCTAAAATGTACGTCAAGTTAAGCGATGTCAAAGCCGATTATACAGTGCTTGTTTTTTGGGATGTTGATTGTGGTCATTGCCAAAAAGAAATTCCGGTATTGTTGGAACAGTATAATGACTTATTAAAAGAAAAGAAAGATATAAAAGTATTTAGCGTTTATATGCAACACGAAGGCGACAAATATTTGAAATATATTGATGAACACAAATTACCTTGGATAAACGTTTATGATGGTGCACACTACAACAATGCTGTTGAGAAATATGATGTTTACTCTACACCGGTAACTTATATACTAGATAAAAATAAAGTTATTAAAGCCAAACGAATTGATGCTGCGAATGTAAAAAACATCATCAAAGCACTAGAAACTTCATTAGAAAGTAATAGAATATCTTATTTACATCCAAAAACCGAATGGACTTATGATAAATTAAAAGAACATTGGAAAAATAAGTCAATATCACAAATAGAGGGGGTATATGAAAAATTGGGAAATGGGATAAAATATAAGCTTGCTGTTTTTAAAGAAAATAACGAATTTAAAATAATTTATTTATCAGGAGCAAATGAACTTGATTGGAAAGAAGGTGACTTAAAAGCAAATTTACAAAAAACGGCAACATTTGGAATTTTTAAATGTGATTGGTATATGTATGATAAAACTCAAGATGACAATATACTTTTGACTTTTGACAAAAGTACAATGACGAGAATTGCTGAAATAGGTGATGGCATTGATACGTATTTAAAAATATACCCGACTTATGATGAAAGTAATAATTTAGATGAGTCTTTATGGAAATCAACAGGAACAGGTTTTTTTATTGATAAAAAAGGATATTTAACAACCAATTATCACGTAATTAAGGATGCAAAAACTATAGAAATTGTATATGATGGTAAACCGTTCAATGCAAAAGTTGTTGTATATGACGAACAAAATGATTTAGCAATCTTGAAAATAGATAATAATTTATTTACTCCCTTAACAAGTTTAAATTACAATTTTAAAACTGAAAGTTCTGAAGTCGGAACTTCAGTATTCGCATTGGGTTATCCAATGACACAAATTATGGGTGAGGAAATTAAATTTACTGATGGAAAAATAAATTCAAAATCAGGTTTCAAAGGAGAAATTTCTACTTATCAAATATCCGTTCCCATACAACCAGGAAATAGTGGTGGTCCATTATTTGACTATGATGGAAATTTAGTAGGCATTACGTCATCAGGTCTTGATAAAAGTATAACTGACAACGTAAATTATGCAATAAAAACTAAATATTTAAATTTACTAATTGAAGAAATAAACGATAAAATTGAACTGCCAAAAACAGCTTTAAGTAAAACAACTTTATTAACAGAAAAAATTAAAAGTCTATCAAAATATGTAGTTTACATTAAAGTAAAATAAAAAACTGCCACCAACCTTTCAATACTAACTATTAAATAACTCGACAAATAAGCTAAATCCACCAAAGCTGCTTCTATCATGTTGGGAGTAATTATTGAACTTCAAATTGGAACTGCTGTATTTTAAACTATCAGCAAAGGTTTTAAAGTCCTTACCTATATTGCATTAGTGTTTTTGCCAATGCTAATTTTTAACTTCTTCAGCATTAAAAAAAAGATAAAATCGCTAAAAAAACAATTAATTATTCTTCTTCCGATATTTGAAATTTAGTTCTCTTACTACCCTCATACATTTCGTATTTCACCAAACGTCCTTCTAAACTTCCGTTGAAAAGTTTTATTTTACGTGATGGTCGAAGTCCGACAAACTTCAAAGCTTCCAAATTCGCTGTGATAAACCAGGCATTGGTATTCGGATAATTATTCTTCAACGTATCTCCAATTTCTCTGTAAAAACGTTCCAACTCAATATTTAAACGTTCTCCATAGGGCGGATTGAAAACCATGTGCAATGGTCCGGTGTTTTCCTTTTTACTTTCAAAAAAATCACCTTGAATGATACTTATATAGTCATCAAGATTGGCATTTTGAATATTGTCTTTCGCTTTCTGAACAGCGCTTGGTGCCTTGTCGTAACCAATTATAGTATGGTGGAACTCTTTGGTACGTTTCATTAATGCATCAATAATTTGGTCAAACAAATCATTGTCCCAATCGTTCCATTTTTCGAAAGCAAATTCTTTCCTGTTGATATTCGCCGGAATATTACAGGCAATCATTGCAGCTTCAGCCAATAATGTTCCCGAACCACACATAGGATCCAAAAAATCAGATTTGCCTTCCCATCCTGAAAGCAATAATAAACCGGCGGCAAGCACCTCGTTAATTGGAGCAATATTGGTAGCGGTTCTGTAACCACGATGATGTAACGAAGCGCCTGAGGTATCTAAAGCAACTGAAACTTGATCTTTGTCTATGTGAATATTGATTCTTAAATCAGGGAAATCTTTATCAATGCTTGGGCGTAGTCCGGTTTTCTCACGAAATTGATCAACGATAGCGTCTTTCGCTTTTTGGGAAACAAACTGCGAATGCTTAAAATTATCCGAATGAATTGTTGTGTCAATTACAAAAGTTTGGTTTTCACCAATATATTTCGACCAATCAATACCTTGTATGCC
>CAMDSN010000060.1 GCA_945907225.1 Flavobacterium psychrophilum
TTTAAAGTTTGGTATTCTTTTTCATTAATAAAATCTTTTTCAACGGCTAGATGAAGTAAATTTTCATAATTGCTAAGCGTTTTTAAAGTTATTTTAGCCTTATTAAAATTATCATCGGCAACACCAAAGCCGTAATTGAATATTGCAGCCATGCCTTTTATATTTGCTTCTGCTTGTTTAAGCGCCTCAACAGCTAATAGACTGCTGTTTCCCGTACTTATTAAATCTTCCACTACAACCACGTTTTGCCCTTTTTGTAAAAAGCCCTCAACTTGATTTTGTCTTCCATGTTTTTTTGGTTCAGGACGAACATATACAAAAGGAAGTCCCATTTTTTCAGCAACCAATATTCCTATTCCAATCGCACCAGTTGCGACACCAGCAATTACATCAGGTCTTCCGAATTCTTGTTCGATATTTTTTGAAAATTCATCTCTAATAAAATTTCTAATGGCAGGAAAAGATAAAATAAGTCGGTTGTCACAATAAATGGGAGATTGCCAACCCGAAGCCCAAGAAAAAGGATTTTTCGGATTCAATTTAATTGCATTTATTTGTAAAAGCAATTCGGCTGTTTTTTCGGCTGTTTCTTTATTAAAAATCATAGTACAAATGTATAAAGTTTTTGTTAACGACAAACCTCTTTTTTTAACTAATACAATTGCAAAAGAAACCGATTTTCAGCTTTTTCTTTTGGAGAGTATTGATATAGAACAGCTCATCATAAAAATATTTCAAAATAAAGTCCAAAAAGCCTATTTATATCACCCTGACGAGAAAATTATTTTGAAAATGATGAAAGAAAAAATCCCTGTATGTAAAGCAGGTGGTGGGCTGGTTTATAATAAAGAGGGTCACGTACTTTTTATTTTTAGAAATGGGAAGTGGGATTTGCCAAAAGGAGGAATGGAAAAAAACGAAAAAATTGCAGCTACCGCGATACGTGAAGTAGAGGAGGAGACAGGTGTTAGTGACCTGTCAATTTCATGTGATTTGCAAAAAACATATCATGTTTTCAAACGAAACGGAAAATATAAATTAAAGATAACGCAGTGGTATGAAATGCAGTCAACTTTTGAGGGGCCTACAATTCCTCAAACAAAAGAAGGTATTGAAAAGGCTGTTTGGCTAAATCCGGAACAAATAAAAGAAGCGCTTAATAATTCTTATGAGAATATAAAATTATTGTTTAATCCGTAATTTGAGGTTTGGAATGTAAAGTGACAATTTTATTTCTTTAACGTCACACTTTTAGGTACCAAAAGAGAACAATCTCCATTATTCCGAATTATGTCTCTTACAATAGTAGAACTAATAAAGGATGTGTCCGTATTTGTTAACATAAATATGGTTTCAATATTTGACAGTTTTGCATTAGTTTGAGCAATAGCTTTTTCAAATTCAAAATCACCAGAATTTCTAATGCCGCGCAATAGATAGTTGGCATTCATTTTTCGACATAAATCAATTGTTAGTCCTTCAAAAGAGATTACTTTTACTTTCGATTCATTTTTAAATGCAATCTCAATAAATTTCTTTCTTTCCTCTAAATCGAACATATATTTTTTTTCTGAGTTGATTCCTACGGCTACTATAACTTCATCAAATAAAGCAATGCCTCTAAGAATTATATCACAATGTCCATTGGTGATGGGGTCAAATGAACCAGGGAAAACCGCTTTTCTTTTCATATTTAATTTATTTCAAGACAACTTATTTCTGAATACGAGGGATTTTCTATAAAATCCGTTATTATATCTTTTTTAAGTTTTATAATTTCAATTACATTTTCAGTTGTGGTATTTCCAGTTCTTAACCAAATAATTTTTGGCGGATGACCTTTTAGGTTTGAAATTTCGAAAAAATCACTATCAAATGTAACTATTGTATAGTTATTATCTTTTGCATAATTCCATATTCCATTATCTGAATAATTTTCCAAGCCAAGTTCTCTAATCTGTTTTGAATTTGGAAAAGTATCTTGAATTTTTTTAACAATTCTAAATGAAATATTTTGATCAAATAATAAGCTCACGATGCTACCCTAATTTTGTGTTCTTTTTCGGCAGCGTATGCCAAACAAGATTTAATGTCATCAGATGATAACTCTGGAAAATCAAAAATTATTTCTTCAATTGTTTTTCCATTGGCTAACCAATTTAAAACATCATAAACAGAAATTCGAGTACCTTTTATAGTTGGTTTTCCAAACCTAATTTCAGTATTTATTACTATATGTTCTTGATAATTAATCATAATTTATGGTTTTTATTTCTTTCGAATAAGTCTATTTTTTAGCCAAAGCTAATTCAATTGAGTTTGTAAACAAATCTTCTAGAGTAATTCCGGCTACTTTTGCTTGTTGTGGTATCAAGCTTTCAGTTGTAAGTCCCGGAATTGTATTCATTTCTATCATAATTGGTTCGTCGTTCACTAAAATAAATTCACTTCTAGAAAAACCGCTCATTTTTAAAACCGTATATGCTTTTTTGGCAACAGCTCTAATTTTTTCTGCTATAGCTTCCGAAATTCTTGCAGGTGTTATTTCCTGAGATTTTCCTAAATATTTTGCCTCATAATCAAAGAAATCATTTTCGGAAACAATTTCAGTTATAGGCAAAACAAGAATTTCGCCCTTAAAATTGATTACGCCAACAGAGACCTCAATACCATTTAAAAAACTTTCTATAATTAATTCATTATCTTCTTTGTAGGCATTATTTATTGCTGCTAAAAGCTCATCCTTTGTTTTAACTTTACTTATACCGAAACTAGAACCCGATTTATTTGGTTTAACAAAACAGGGCAATCCAACTTTATTAATAATAACTTCTTCATCAATTTCATCCCCGAGATTTAAATAAAAGGAGGTAGCCGATTTAATTCCGTGAGGTTTTAAAACAGAGAGTAAATCTCGTTTATTAAACGTTAATGCCGCTTGATAATAACTACAAGAATTTTGTGGAATACCTAATAATTGGAAATAAGCTTGCATCAAACCGTCTTCCCCAGGTGTTCCATGGATGGCATTAAAGATACAATCAAAAACAATCTTCTCATTATTTACAATAACGGTAAAGTCATTTTTATCAATTAGATATTCATTATTAGCGTCATCAACATACACCCATTTTTCTTTTAGAATATGGACACGATATCCACAAAATTTTTTTTTATCCAAATATTGATATGCAACATTTCCACTTGTTAATGAAATTTTATATTCACTAGAATAGCCTCCCATGATGATGGCAATTTTTTTCATTCCTTTTATTATTAGTAAAACAAAATTATCATTTTTTTTGAAACCAATTACCTTTATGTTTTTTATATATTTGTAAAAAATAATTTGCTGTATGAGTTTTCGTTCGTATTTAACAAGTAGGGTTTTTTTTCTTCAAATTTTAGCTTCAGTTATTATTTTAGCTGCGTTTTCTTTTTTATTCATTAATTGGTTGACATTTGCTACAAACCATGGTAATGAAATTATGGTGCCTGATCTATCTAAGCTTTCTGTAGAACAAGCAGAAGAAAGATTGGATGCTGTAAATTTGGATTACGTTGTAATTGACACTGTAGATTATAAAACCACATATCCCAAACTTGCTATAGTTTCTCAGGAACCAACTGCAGGGGCTATGGTTAAAAAAGGAAGAAGAGTATATCTAAAAATAAATGCATCAAAGTTCGGATTGGTCACTTTGCCTGATTTAATTGAAAAAACCTACAGACAAGTTATTCCTACATTAAAATCAATGGGATTGTATGAGGGTAAAATTACATATATTCCTTATCTAGCAAAAGACATTGTTCTTGAGTTGCGATTAAAAGGGAGAAAGTTAAAACCAGGCGACAAAGTATTTAAATCTTCAAGTATTGATATTTTTCTCGGTGATGGCGAGTTTTCCTATGATGAATCTGTTGATAGTACCGCAATTGATTCTACAGAAATTATTCCTCTAGATGAGCCTTAATACAGAAAATCCTGATTTAGATGAGGAAGAATTATATGAGCATCATCGACACGTAGCTGATAAAGGACAATCTTTGTTGCGTGTTGATAAATTTCTAATGCAATTAATTGCTAATGCTACTAGAAATAAAATACAAAAAGCAGCAGAAGACGGTAATATATGGGTTAATGATTTGCCTGTCAAATCAAATTATAGGGTTAAACCGCTTGATGTGGTTCGGGTTATGCTCTCCCATCCACCATTTGAAAATTTAATTCTTCCGGAAAATATTCCTCTAACTATTGTTTACGAAGATGATTCATTATTGGTAATCAATAAGCCTCCGGGATTGGTGGTGCATCCTGGTCATGGTAATTATACAGGGACTTTAGTAAACGCATTAGCCTTTCATTTTGAGAATTTACCGAAAAATTCAAGTAATAGGCCGGGTTTGGTGCATAGAATTGACAAAAACACTTCTGGACTAATGGTTGTTGCTAAAACCGAACAAGCGATGACACATTTGGCTAAACAATTTGAGGATAAGACATCAGAGCGAGAATATATTGCACTTGTTTGGGGTAATTTAAAAAATGATAACGGTACAGTAGAAGGCAATATTGCAAGACATGTTAAGGATAGAATGCAAATGGCTGTGTTTCCTGATGGTGATATTGGCAAGCATGCGGTTACACATTATAAAGTTTTAGAACGTTTCGGATATGTTTCATTAGTTTCATGTAAATTGGAAACAGGTCGAACGCACCAAATTAGAGTTCATATGAAATTTATTGGGCACACTTTGTTTAATGATGAACGATACGGTGGCGATTTAATTTTGAAAGGAACCACTTTTACAAAATACAAACAATTTATTGATAATTGTTTTAAGACATTACCTCGTCAAGCTTTACATGCTAAAACTTTAGGATTTATACATCCAACTACCAATGAGTTTATGAAGTTTGATACAGAGTTACCAGATGATATGAAAAATTGCATTATAAAATGGCGTAACTACGCAAAATCAAATGCAAGTGAAGAGGAGGAATAGCGCACCTGTTTTTAGCTTATTCTAAAGGCTTTTCTGCCATAAACATGTAATAAATTCCAACCAATATGAAGGGTATGCTTAGCCATTGCCCTGTTGAAAGTAATCCAAAAGTTTTCTCAATACCTCCTTGACTTTCTTTTACATATTCTACCACAAACCTAACAGACCATAACATGATCAGAAAATAGCCAAAGAGCAATCCTTGTTTTTCGGCAGTTTTAGTTTTCCAATACAATAAGAAAAGAATAAAAAATACAAAAACATAAGCGAATGCTTCATACAATTGCGCGGGATGTTTTAATGGAATTTTATCAATAAAAGGAGCATATTTTGTATTGGTTATCAATTCGGAATACGCTTGATTAATGTTCGTGATTTTAGTAATGTTAATGGCTTCAGTAGGAGAGAATTCGTCTCTTACGAATTTGATTCCAGTTGGTAAGTTTGTTGTTTTTCCAACAATTTCGGAATTAAAAAAATTTCCTATTCTAACAAATATTGCTCCACATGCAACGGGAATTACAACTCGGTCTAAAACCCAAAGCAGCGGTCTTTTTATTACTTTTTTACTATAAAAAAACATTGAAATAATTATAGCAATCGCAGCGCCGTGGCTAGCCAGTCCTTGGAATCCTGTGAATTCAAATTCAGGTGTAAATCGGAATGGGAGTAATATTTCAAGTAAATTATTTCTGTAATATTCCCAATCATAAAAAAACACATGGCCTAGTCTTGCTCCAAGTAGGGTTGCTAAAACGGTCCAAATAAATAAGGAATCTAATTTTTCAATAGACTCTTTTTCTTTCTTAAAGATATGCTTCATTATTAACCAGCCAATTGCGAATGCAATAACAAACATCAAGCTGTAGAAACGAATTGTAAAAAAACCTATATTTATTCCTTCAGATGGATTCCAAATCATAATTTCTTTTTTTTTATCCTATTTTGTAAAAATAGTAATTTGTATTAAAAATAATAACTTAGTTAGAATATTATTTCCTTGGCAGGGGATCATAACCATTTTTCCCCCACGGATTGCAGCTTAAAATTCGTTTTATTCCCAAATAAAAGCCTTTAAAAAGTCCATATGTTTTTAAAGCTTCTATAAAATAACTCGAGCAGGTAGGTTGAAACCTGCAACTAGCGGGCAAAAGTGGTGAAAGTACAATTTTGTATAAATAAATTAAAGATAGAAAAGGAGCTATAATAATTTTCTTAAACATAATTAACTATAAACTGAAGGTTGTACTGTCTTTACCATCCTTTAATTGAATACCAAGTTCAAGTAAACGATCTCTAATTAAATCTGACATAGCAAAATCTTTATTGCTACGCGCTTCATTTCGCATTCCTATTAACATTGTAATCACACTTTCTAATTTTCCCGATGAATCACTATTGTTTTTTTCTTTTTTAATTCCTAATACATCAAACAAAAATGAATTTATGGTTTCTTTTAAAAGTGATAAATCTTCAGTGTTTATGGTTTCTTTTCCATCTTTTATTAAATAAACATACCGAATGCCTTCAAATAAATTAGCAATTAAAATAGGCGTGTTAAAATCGTCGTTCATTGCTTCGTAACAATTTGACTTCCATTTTTTTATGTCAATTGAAGTGGCGTCTGAAGGAGTGATTTCATTAAGGCTGTCAATGCCTTCCATTAAACGATTAAATCCTTTTTCAGCCGCTAAAATACCATCATTTGTAAAATCAAGAATACTTCTGTAGTGTGCTTGCATCATAAAAAATCGCGCCACATTAGTTGAAAATGGTTTGCTTAAAAATGGGCTGCCTCCCGAATAAATTTCACTTGGAAGTAAATTATTTCCAGTTGATTTAGACATTTTCTTTCCGTTAAGATTAAGCATATTAGCGTGCATCCAATAAGTAACGGGGCTTTTGTTTGAGCACGCTTCATTTTGTGCAATTTCACATTCGTGATGTGGGAATTTTAGATCCATTCCACCGCCATGAATATCGAAAGTATGGCCTAAATATTTTGTGCTCATGGCAGTACATTCTAAATGCCACCCAGGAAATCCGATTCCCCATGGTGAAGGCCATCTCATTATGTGTTCAGCTTCGGCTTTTTTCCACAATGCAAAGTCTTGAGGATTTTTTTTATCACTTTGTCCGTCAGTGTCTCTAGTGTTAGCTAACATTTCATCGATGCTTCTACCACTTAATTTACCATACTGATTTGTTTCATTAAACTTAATAATATCAAAGTAAACCGAGCCATTTTTCTCGTAGGCAAAACCATTTTTTAATATTTTTTCTATAATTTGAATCTGTTCAATTATGTGACCCGTTGCTGTTGGTTCTATACTAGGGGGAAGAAAATTATAATTATTTAAAACATTATGAAAATCAATCGTGTAGCGTTGAACGATTTCCATTGGTTCTACTTTTTCCAATTTTGCTTTTTTTGCGATTTTATCCTCTCCATCATCAATATCATCAACAATATGACCCACATCTGTTATGTTTCTAACGTAGCGAACTTTATATCCAAGATGTATAAAATATCTGTAAATCATATCAAATGACATGAAAGTACGAACATTTCCCAGGTGTACATTGCTGTAAACCGTTGGTCCGCAAACATACATTCCTATACTACCTTCGTGTAAGGATTTGAATATTTCTTTATCGCCACTAAGGGAATTGTAAATTTTTAATTCCTGACTTCTAAATAGTTGCATTTGTTTGCCGCTTTTTTTTGATGTTTATTACAATTTTAAAATTCAACAGGGAAGCCAGTTGTTTTTTTATTGAAGACTTAAAACTTTAAAATTTGGTGTCTAATTTGATGTGGTCTAAAAATTCTCTTTTAGTTGATTCATTTTTAAATTTTCCGCCATATTCTGAAGTAACTGTACTGCTTTCAATATCTCGTATTCCTCTTGAATTTACACACAAATGTTTTGCATCTATCACGCAAGCAACATTAGGGGTATTTAAAACTTTTTGTAACTCTTGTACAATTTGCATTGTTAATCGTTCTTGTACTTGGGGTCTTTTTGCAAAATAATCAACGATTCGGTTCATTTTAGATAAGCCAACAACAGAACCATTAGAAATATAAGCAATATGTGCTTTTCCAATTATTGGCAATAAATGGTGCTCACAAGTCGAATAGAGTGTAATATTTTTTTCTACCAACATTTGACCATAATTATAGTTGTTAGAAAAAGTGGATGCTTTGGGTAATTTGTTAGGGTTAAGTCCGCCAAAAATTTCTTTCACAAACATTTTAGCCACCCTTGTCGGAGTGCCTTTTATACTGTCATCATTCAAATCCATTCCTAATGTGTAAAGGATTTTTTCAACGTCTTTTTTAATTAATTCAATTTTTTGTTCATCTGTTAAATCAAATGCATCCTTTCTTATTGGATTTTCTGAATTGGTTGCTATATGATTTTCACCTAACACGTCATAATTATTTTCACTTTCTGCCATTAAATAGGAATAAATTTGGATTTAAATAATAAAAAAACAAAGATAATAATTATATTTCAAAGGTTTTAATTTCATTAGATTTATTAATTTTTTTCAAAAATTAATGATGATTATTTATAAATAAATCATATTTTTAACCCCTCAATATTTATAATTCAATAAATGAAAAATAAATTTATTTTATTCATACTATCATTTTTATTTACCAATACTCTATTATCGCAAAATTTGATTTTAAATCCAGGTTTTGAAGCAGGTGGTTCAGGTGTTGGTTTTGTTATTAATGGAACAGG
>CAMDSN010000061.1 GCA_945907225.1 Flavobacterium psychrophilum
AAGTTACGAATAGTTTTTTTTAAGTATTTGTTTTGGATAAATTAAAAATCCTTCTATATTTGCACCCGCATTAGAGGTACCTTAGCTCAGTTGGTAGAGCAATGGACTGAAAATCCATGTGTCCCTGGTTCGATTCCTGGAGGTACCACAAAAACCCTTGATAATCCTTTGATTTTCAAGGGTTTATTTTTTACTATGTAATTTACCGCGTAATTTCAATAAAAGGAAAAAGGAGCAATTTGCTGCTTTTTAAAACCGCTTTGACTGATTTTGTTGGTTTGGTCATTTTGGATTACGTTTTAAATTGGATCTATACTCTAAATCTAAAACCTTTTTCAAAGGTCTGAAAAGATAGACTTTTATCCTGGAATTGATTTAGTACTTACTTAAAATTTGGATTATATTTTGTGTGAATTTTAAAACAAAAACGTTTCATTTTTTATATTATATTAAATTATTGAATGAAATACAATATTTTTTTTGATTACCCTAATTAATAGTTATATTTTTGTTTAACTTTTTTTAAACTAAGCATGAACAAAATCATTAAATTGTTTTTTGTAGGAAGTGACTTTTATCACTTAAACGCCGCTAGAAAGTTATTTCTCGACAACAACTATGAAATAGAATTTTATAATGCAACCAACCATTCAAAAACCGATAGTATAAATTTTGACTTGATACTATTTGACTTAAACACTACAGTAAATATTGACGATTTTTTTAATTCTACAAATATTGTTTCTCAAACGCCAATTATCTTTTTATATTCAAAAGACACCTCAGAGAAAGAATTATATAAAGTAAGAAATATAAGTTCTTACGGATATTTGCCTATAGATATAAGTGATTTCGTTTTTGATATCACAGTAAATAAAGCAATTGAACAAGCTAATCAAAAGCAAACTGAAAACAAAATCAGTAACAAGCTCAAAGGGTTAAACAGCATTTATGAATTATTATTACAGATCTCTACTTTATATCTCGAGAAATCACTTATTAACGATTATGATAAAGTTCAAGAATCCCTTGAACTGATTGGTTTGTTTGTCAACGCTGACAGGTCCTATATATTTCTTTATGATTGGGATAATGAAACGTGCAGCAACACACATGAATGGTGCAACTCTGGTATTGGTGCGGAAATTGAAAATCTTCAAAGCATCCCAACCAATCTTATACCTGATTGGGTAAATACGCACAAAAAAGGTGAGCGGTTAATTATAGAAAATGTACAAGCTTTGGATGACGACAATGAGTTAAAAAAAATACTCGCTCCGCAATCTATCGTGAGTTTAATTACAGTTCCTATTTTTAACGAAGATATATGTTACGGTTTTGTGGGGTTTGATTATGTTTATCATTACAGTGATATTTCAGAAAAAGAATATGAAGTACTAACGATGTATTCAAAAATTTTAAATAGCCTAGAAACAAGAAAGCGTTACGAGAAAGAACTCATCAATACTAATAATGAATTGGAAACTAAAGTCAAGCTAAGTGCTGAAGAGTTATTAAAAAAAGAGATAAAACAATCGCTTGCACTTCAACAACATATAATTGACCTTGAAGAAATATTATTTACTCTTTCACATAAATTTAGACATTCCGTTGCAAACATTATGGGGCTTTCTAATTTGTTAAATATCACAACTAATAGTGTTGACGAGGTTTATGAGATTGTTGGTTATATAAAAGAATGTACAGAGACTTTAGATTCATATACTTATGAGTTAACTCACTTGGCGAATGAGCGAAAAAATAATAAAACCCTTTAATTATCTAAAACATCTTTTGTTAATCGGTTACAAAAAATAAAATTTAAGCTCTTACCGACAATAAAATTAATATTACCAACCTATTTACATATAAAAATGGGCATTATATTTTCTTTATAACAAAAATATTTTTTAAAATACTATAATACAAGTAATTTTATAAAATTGCATTTAACATAAAAAAGTGCTGTTATTTATATTTTTTTCACTAAAATTGACCGTTTTTTAAAATTCAATTTTAATGAAATCAAAACTAGTATTCGTAGTATTATTTTTATCGGGCTTTAATTTAATAGCCCAACAAAAACTTACAGTAGAAGAAATTTATTCTGGTGCCTTTAGAACAGAGACCATGGACGAACTCTTCGCCATGAAAAACAGTAATCAATATACTGTGCTCAACTTTGATAGGAGTTCAAGAAGTATGCAACTTGATTTATATGATTTTGCAACACTTCAGAAGATAAACACTATTGTTGATACTAAAAATTTCCCTGAACTTGCTGACGGTATTGATAGTTTTGTTTTCAGTAAAGATGAAAAACAACTTTTAATTGCCAATAACACCAATGCAATATTTAGATATTCTTTTACAGCTGATTATTTTCTTTATAATTTGGCTTCTAAAAAATTGACAAAAATAGCATCCCAATTGCAGGAGCCAACCTTTTCTCCCGATGGTTTAAAAATAGGTTTTGCCAAAGAAAACAATCTTTTTATATACGATATTGCTTCAGAAAAAATTACCCAAGTTACCACAGATGGTAAAAAGAATAGTGTCATAAATGGTATTACCGATTGGGTTTATGAAGAAGAATTTGCTTTCGTTAGAGCTTACGATTGGAGTGCGGATAGTAAAAAATTGGCCTACATCCGTTTTGATGAAAGTCAAGTGCCCGAGTTTTCAATGACTATTTTTCAAAAAGAATTATATCCAAAAATGGAAACGTTTAAATATCCAAAAGCAGGTGAAAAGAATTCTGAAGTTTCTTTGTTTGTTTATGATGTAAATACGGGTAGTTCTAAAGAAGTTAATTTAGGGAACTATAATGATTTTTATATCGCACGATTAAAATGGACCAATGATCCAAATTTGGTCTCTATTCAAGTTTTAAATAGGCATCAAGATAATTTAGATTTGCTTTTTATTGATGCTGTTTCAGGAAATGCCTCAGTTGTTTTAAATGAAAAAGACAAAGCTTATATTGATGTTACGGACAACTTAACTTTTCTAAAAGACAATAGTTTTATTTGGACATCAGAAAAAGACGGCTATAACCACATCTACTTATATGATAAAAAAGGGAAGTTAAAAAATCAAGTTACACAAGGAAATTGGGAAGTGACTTCCTATTATGGTTTTGATGAAAAAACAAAAACTGTTTTCTATCAATCAGTTGAAAAAGGGTCTATTTTAAGAGACGTTTATAAAATTTCACTAAACGGCAAAAAGAAAGTAAGATTGTCATCACAAACAGGAACAAATGCGGCAACATTTAGTCCTGATTTTTCGTTGTTCATCAATTCGTTTTCAAGCGTAACGGTACCAACATTTTATACTTTAAATAGTGCAATCGATGGGAAGCAGGTGCAAGAAATTGTAAACAATAATACTTTGTTAGATAAATTAAAGAAATATAATTTGCCAACGAAAGTGTTTTTTGAACTTACAACCGAAAAAGGACATAAGTTAAATGCTTGGATGATTAAACCAAAGGATTTTGATGAAACTAAAAAATATCCTGTTTTTATGAATCAGTATTCAGGTCCTGGATCACAACAAGTTTCCAGCCAGTGGTTTTCTACAAATGATTATTGGTTTATGATGTTGGCACAACAAGGGTATATTGTGGTTTGTGTAGATGGAAGAGGAACCGGTTTTAAAGGCGCTGAATTTAAAAAATGCACTCAAAAAGAGTTAGGAAAATTTGAAGTTGAAGATCAAATTGATGCGGCAAAAGTAATAGGAAACTATGCTTATGTAGATAAATCTAGAATTGGTATATTTGGCTGGTCTTATGGTGGTTTTATGTCAAGCAACTGCTTGTTTAAAGGTGCCGATGTTTTCAAAATGGCAATTGCCGTTGCTCCAGTTACTAATTGGAGATTTTATGATAGCATTTATACCGAAAGATACATGACAACGCCTCAAGAGAATGCTAGTGGATATGATGAGAATTCACCAATTAATCATGTTAGTAAATTGAAAGGCAATTTTTTACTAATTCATGGAACTGCCGATGATAATGTTCATGTTCAAAACACCATGCAAATGGTAGAAGCATTGGTTCAAGCCAACAAGCAATTTGATTGGGCTATTTATCCTGATAAAAATCATGGCATTTACGGAGGAAAAACTAGAATTCAATTGTATAACAAAATGACTAATTATATAAAAGAGAAATTATAATTTAAAACAATTAACTAAACTAAATAAAATGAAAGAAAACCAAGTTAATCAAGGACATCCAAAAGGATTGTATGTTCTTTTTGTTACCGAAATGTGGGAGCGCTTCAGCTACTATGGAATGCGCGCCTTATTAGTCCTTTTTATGGCAAAAGCATTAATGTTTGATAAGGCATATGGTTCTCAAATTTATGGGAGCTACACAGGGTTGGTTTATCTTACTCCACTAGTTGGAGGATATATGGCCGACAGGTATTGGGGAAACAGAAAATCCATTATCATCGGGGGAATATTGATGGCTATCGGGCAGTTTTTTATGTTTCTTTCTGGGATGTATTTCCAAAATATTTCTCTTGCAAGTATGTTGATGTTTACAGGATTAGGATTTTTAATTTTTGGTAACGGATTCTTTAAGCCGAACATCTCTACCATGGTAGGACAATTGTATCCTCAGGGAGATAAAAGGGTCGATTCGGCCTTTACCATTTTTTATATGGGAATCAACTTGGGAGCATTCATCGCGCCACTTCTTTGTGGTTTTGTTGGTGAAACAGAAAATCCGGCTGACTTTAAATGGGGATTCCTTATGGCTTGTGGAGGTATGATTTTGAGTGTTATACTTTTTGTACTTCTAAAAGATAAATACATTGTAACTCCTGAAGGAGTACAAATTGGTACAGCGCCAAATACTGCAAGAAAAGAGAAAGTTGAGGTTCAATCAGCTCCAGTTTCAAACAAATTGGCTAAAATTTGGGGAATAATTTGGATACTCTTGTTGATTTTATTCTATGTTCTTTTAGAATTTGAACGAATTCAAAAAATAGAGTGGAATAAATTTTCTGAAGTTATATTAGCTTTAAATTGGAATGAAATTTGGAGTTTTATATCTAATTTATTGGGAGGAGACATCATCGGGGCATTTATTTTTTCATTAACATTGGCAGCACCGGGATATATTATTTCTGATCCGACTTTGACTAAAGCGGAAAAACAAAGAATTTGGGTAATTTATATCGTAGCATTCTTCGTGATTTTCTTTTGGTCGGCATTTGAGCAGGCAGGAGCTTCTTTGACTTATTTTGCCGAGGAGCAAACAAATAGAAATTTGTTAGGAACAGTAATTCCGTCATCGGCATTCCAGTCGGTAAATGCGGTGGCTATAGTAATTTTTGCCCCGTTATTCAGTATTCTATGGGTGGTTTTAGGAAAGAAAAATATTGAGCCGGCAACACCTTACAAACAGGCAATCGGTTTATTCTTGTTGGCATTGGGTTATTTGGTAATAGCTTTTGGTGTTCTAGGGTTGGAACCGGGAGTTAAAGTAAGTATGATTTGGTTATTGAGTTTGTACACTATCCATACTTTTGGAGAATTGTGTTTGTCGCCAATCGGTTTGTCGATGGTAAACAAATTGGCGCCAGTAAAATTTGCTTCGTTGTTAATGGGAGTTTGGTTTTTGAGTACGGCCTCAGCTAATAAATTTGCCGGAACTTTGAGTCAGTTTTATCCGGAAGCAACGGTTTCAATTGAGCAAGTTCAAAAACTTCAAACGGAGAAAAAGGTAACTTTATTACCGGAAGATTTTAAAGCTGATGTAGCGGAAGAAATCAACGGAACCAAAGTAATTTCTTTTGAAAAAGTGAAAATATCCGACATTAAGGATGTCGCAGTTAAAGAAGAAATCAAAGGAACTTTGGAAAAAAGCCAAATTATCAAATCGAAAAAATTCTTAGGATTTGAAATTAATTCCTTGTACAGCTTCTTTATGCTTTTTGTATTTATGGCAGGAGCGGCTTCTATCGTATTGTTCGTGTTGAGTTCATGGTTGAAAAAAATGATGAACGAAGATCATCAGGACTCTCATCTTGAGGGGGTAAGTGCCAAAAATATAGAACATTAGATGTAAATCGAAAAAAATTACTATCCTTCAAACCTACAGGAAATTCTTGCAGGTTTGTTTTTTTTAATAAAATAAATTATGTGGAAAAGTCACCCAAAAGCACTGCCTTATTTGTTTTTATCTGAAATGTGGGAACGTTTTGGTTATTATTTAATGATCGGAATTTTTACATTATATCTCAAAGATGTTGAAGCTGGTTTTGCAATGACCGAAAAAGAAGCTTCCGATTTATACGGAACTTTTATCGCTTTAGTATTTTTAACACCATTTATTGGTGGTTTGGTTGCTGATCGATATTTGGGATATAAAAAATCAATTGTTCTTGGTGGATTAATGATGGGAGCCGGTTATTTCATGATGGGAATACATGATATTGTGATGCTTTATGTTGCCATGACATTAGTAATTGTAGGAAATGGATTTTTCAAACCTAATATTTCTACACTTTTAGGTAATTTCTACAATGACGACCAATACAAAGAAAAGAAAGACGAAGGATACAATATTTTTTATATGGGAATTAATGTAGGTGCCTTTATTTGTAATTTCTTTGGCGCTGCATTGCAAATTCTTTTGGGTTGGCAATATGCATTTATGGCAGCTGGAGTAGGAATGTTTATAGGGGTTATTGTTTTTTTAATTGGAACAAAACACTATGGTGATAAAACCGAAAAGAAAGGAATTCAAGAAGGTGATATGCCGTTTTCTAAAATTGTATTGTATATTTTAGTTCCATCCGTTGTTTTTGGAGTAATTGGTTGGTTGATAAAAGGAGTTCAATCGGATATTAATTTGGATAGTGCCATTTTTGGTTCTGATAGCACCGATGCTTTTATTTTTGCATGTCTTCCAGTGATTTACTTTTATGGTAGTTTGTATTTCAAAGCAAAAGTTGAGGATAAAAGGCAAATAGGCGCTTTACTTTCCATTTTTGCCGTAGTGATTTTATTTTGGGCAGTATTTAAATTAAACGGTTCTGCTTTAAATACTTGGGCAGATAGATATACCGATAGAGAAGTAACGGGAACTACTAAAACAGTGTTTTCAACATTAGTACAATCAAAAGAAATCGAATACAAAAAAGCAGAAACAGAATTATATGACGAAAAATTTCGCCTTCAAAAAGAAAATGGTGAGGTAAAAAAAGTAGTCGATTATCCTATTTACTTCAGAAATGCCTCAAAAGAGACATTACCCCAAGAAGGAAATACCATTAGCGTATGGGTAACAAGTTTAAGTCAATCTATCAATCCGGGTTGGGTTATTATTTTAACACCATTGGTTGTTGCGTTTTTCACTTACTTAAGAAGCAGAAAAAAGGAGCCGTCAACACCAACCAAAATCGCTTTCGGGTTATTAATTTCGGCATTATCTGTTCTGGTAATGGTTGCGGCAGTGCATATTGGAAATAATGGCACCGAGAAAGTATCCGTTTGGTGGTTGGTAGCTAATTATGGTGTAATAACGATTGGAGAGTTATTTTTAAGTCCAATGGGATTGTCTATTGTATCCAAATTATCTCCTAAAAATATAACGGCATTAATGATGGGCGGATGGTTTTTAGCAACATCTATCGGAAATAAATTATCGGGAGTATTAGCCAGTATGTGGGATACTTATGACGACAAAGCCAATTTCTTTTGGGTTAACTTTGGTTTATTGCTATTTGCGACAGTTTTAATGTTTGCTTTAGTAAAAAATCTAAATAAAGTAATGAAAGACCACGGAATAAATTAAAAATGGAAATCAATCAAACACTAGAACAAATTCAAGATTTTAAAGAAAAATATCCAAAATAACTTTGGTATTTATTCTTTTCTGAAATGTGGAAACGATTTTCATTCAACGTAATACGTTCCTTATTAATTTTATTCCTAACATCATTATTTGTTGATGGTGGTTGGGGATGGACGCGTGATAATGCATCTTCCTAATTTGGATCCTATGTTGGATTGGTTTATTTGTCAACCATGCTTGGAGGTTATTTTGCCGATAAAGTTATTGGTTTCGGCTGGGCATTTATGCTTGTTGCTTTCTTAATGACTTTGGGTCATACCGCCATGGTAGTTGAAACACATTTTTCTATTTATTTAGGATTGGTTTTATTGGTTTTTGGAAATGGATTTTTTAAGCCAAATATGGTTTCTATAATCTCAGAAATGTATAAAGACCGGCAAGAGAAAAAAGATGGAGCTTATACACTCTTTATATATGGGCGTTAACGCTGGAGCTTTTTTTGGGATTTTATTTTGCGGTTATTTAGCTGAAAAAGTAGGCTGGGGTTATGGTTTTGGCTTGGTTGGAATCTTTATGTTTTTTGGAATGATATAGTTTTGGTTATCCCAGAGTATCTTTGGAGATATTGGATTAAAACCAAATAAAGAAAGCAAAGCTAAAAAGGAATCTTTGGACTTGGTTTTCAACTTTAAACTCGTTATTTATTATTTCCTTAGTACCATTGTTTTCTATATGGTGGGAAAGTAAATACAATCCAATTGCTACTGTTAAGTTTGGAATCGGAATGGCATGTGTAGCAATAGGAGCCAACGGAATAGAACCTGGTGCTAAAACAGCTTCAGTTAGTATGATTTGGCTCATTTTAGTATATCTTTTTTATACAATGGGTGAATTGTGCATTTCACCTGTTGGACTTTCATATGTAAGTAAATTAGTTCCTGC
>CAMDSN010000062.1 GCA_945907225.1 Flavobacterium psychrophilum
TAATTCCCATTGTACTTAGTTGTAATATCTCTTAGAGCACGTGATGAACTCAAATTAGAAACGGTATTACCCGGAGTCTTACTCAAAACGTAGTCGGCACAGGCCACCAGAGTATATTCTTCACCAAACATTTCCCCATCATTAGAAATGAATGCTAAACGGTCAACGTCAGGATCAACCACAATGCCAAAATCAGCTTGTTCCAACACAACCATTTTACAAATATCACTCAAATGCTCCTTCAAAGGCTCTGGATTGTGTGGAAAATGGCCATTAGGCTCACAGTATAATTCTACACATTCTACACCCATTCGGGCTAGTAACTTTGGGATAATAATGCCCCCCGACGAATTTACGCCATCAACCACAACTTTAAATTTCCGCTTTGCAACAGCTTCTGAATTAACCAGTGGTAATTTCAAAACTGCCTCTATATGAATATCCATATATGTGTCATGGGTTGTGATTTTACCCAATGAATCAACATCTGAAAAATGAAACGATTCTGATTCTGCTATTTCTAAAATCAGTTCACCTGCTGCACCACTTAAAAATTCTCCTTTGGAATTAAGTAATTTGAGGGCATTCCATTGTTTAGGATTGTGAGAAGCCGTTAAAATAATACCACCATCAGCAGATTCCATTGGCACAGAAATTTCAACCGTTGGTGTAGTTGAGAGTCCTAAATCTATTACATCAATACCTAATCCAATTAATGTATTCATAACCAAATTGTGGATCATGGGCCCCGAAATTCGGGCATCTCTTCCAATTACAACTTTCAATCTCGAACTCCGATTTGCTGGTTGAGAATTTTTTAAAAAAGTACCGTATGCTGAAGCAAATTTTACAGCATCAACGGGCGTTAAATTATCACCTACACTGCCACCAATTGTCCCTCGAATCCCTGAAATTGATTTTATTAATGTCATAATAGTTCTAGTATTTATGATGCAAATATAAAAAGATACAAAGTAGCAAGTTATGAGAAAGGCAAAGTTTTTTTATATTTACAAAAAAGGAATGCTTTTACATGAACTACCTAGCACATATTTATTTGTCGGGAGATAACAAGATGATAAAAATTGGTAATTTCATGGCAGATTCTATTCGTGGAAAAAGTTATGAAGTTTATGAAAGAGATATAAAGCGCGGAATACTTTTACACCGCGCCATTGATAGCTTTACTGATATGCATCCCATTTATCGTCAAAGCAAACATCGACTGCACTCCAAATACGGACACTATTCGGGAGTAATAATGGATATATTTTATGATCATTTTCTTGCTAAAAACTGGAGTTTATATTCAAAAACACCCCTTGAAGAATTTACAACTGATTTCTATATCCTTTTGGAAACTAATTATGAAATTTTAACGGATAAAGTAAAAAGTATAATTCCACATATGCGTAACAAAAATTGGCTACTGAGCTATTCTACAATTGAAGGCCTGCAAATCATTATGAATCAGATGAATTATAGAATAAAAAATCGGGTGCCGATGGATGAATCTATACAAGAGTTACAAGAATATTATACTGAATTTGAATCTGAATTCAAATTGTTTTTTACCGAAATACAAGCGTTTTCAATATTAAAACGAGCTTCGCTTTAATTAAGCCTAAATTTTGAATTTGAAAGTGTATTTTTGTGTAACCTTTTTTTTTTGAATAATGCCTGTCAAAAAAGCTTCTGTCCTTAAAATAATTTTTAGAGCTATTTTTAGAAAAGCGGAAAACGGAATATTCGCTTTGAAAGAAAAACTAAGCGAGCGTAACTTTATATACGTGGCAAGTGTACTTGTAGCGATAAGTTGTTCATTGGCAGTAATTATCCTTAAAAGTTTTGCTCATAAAATTTTTCTATTAGCAAATGAAGTTAATGGCTTTCTAAAACTGCCATTCATTAATAGTTTATTGCCAATCGTTGGAATCCTTCTCACTGTTTTTGTGGTTCGTAATTTTTTGGGAAACCAATTAGAAAAAGGAAGTTCCAAAATATTGTTTGCAGTTGCCAAAAAAGGGGGAGTTGTACCCAAAAAACAAATGTATGCTCAAATTTTGACAAGTTCACTAACTGTTGGACTGGGCGGATCGGCTGGATTAGAAAGTCCAATAGTGATTACAGGTGCTGCATTTGGTTCAAACTTTGCACAAAAATATCATTTATCACAAAAAGACAGAATCTTATTGCTGGCTTGTGGAGTTTCTGCAGGAATTGGCGCTGCTTTCAATGCGCCAATAGCAGGCGTGTTATTTGCGATTGAAGTAGTACTAACTGATGCGTCAATTTCGGCATTCATACCCATTATAATTTCGGCAGCAACGGGTGCTTTAATTTCAAATATTTCACTAAGCAATGATACGATACTGAAATTTGACCAAACACTCAAATTTGATTATAACAACACACCCTTTTATATCTTATTAGGCATTTTAGCCGGACTAATTTCAATTTATCATAGTCGGAATTTTCATAAAATTGAAAAGTTTTTTGGTTCAATTAAAAATAAAGGATATCGAAAAGCTTTATTTGGGGCGGTTATTTTGGCGGTGCTCATTTTCTTTTTCCCTACACTTTTTGGTGAAGGTTATGAAAGTATTAAAACACTAACATCTGAAGCGCCAAATCGTATTTTGGACAATACTATTCTAGATCCATATAAAACCAATGAATGGATTTTGCTTGCATTTATTGGCACAACAATGCTTTTAAAAAGTATTGCAACAGGATTAACACTTGGCGCAGGCGGCAACGGAGGTAACTTTGCTCCTGCCCTGTTTGTTGGTTCATACCTCGGCTATTTTGTAGCCAAATGCATTAATCTTCTAAACTTTACACACCAACTTCCTATAGCAAACTTCACAATTGTTGGAATGGCAGGAATACTCAGCGGGCTCTTTCACGCACCTTTGACTGCAATTTTTCTTATTGTAGAAATTACAGGAGGTTATGAACTGATGGTTCCATTAATGATAGTTTCCTCTGTAAGCTATGCTGTTTCTAAACAATTTGAAAAACACTCATTAGATGTAAAGACACTGGCAGAAAAGGGAGAAGTATATACCAGTGACAAAGACAAAAATATTCTACAGAGCATTAATATTCATAATTTAGTGTCCAAGAATTTTAAAACACTAACACTTGATAATCCCGTAGAGGAAATCGTAGTCATTTTCTCTAAAACAGATCAAAAAATCATTCCAATATTAGACAAGGAAAATAACCTAATTGGAATCGTTGATTTTAAAAATGTAAAATCAATGATATTTAATCCCTTTAACGTAAAGTTTTCATCAATGTCAGAGGTGATAACTAAACCTGAAGCAACAATAATTTTAGAGGATAAAGTAGAGAAAATTATGGACTTATTTGAAGAGCTGCAAGTATGCTATTTGCCTGTTACACAAAAAGGGAAATACTTCGGAATCCTTTCAAAAGTAGATTTACTTGAAAGATACAGAGTTCGTTTAAAAGAAATGATTATAGACTAATTCGAGGATTTTTTTTGAGATAATTCGCTTTCCTTCGAGGATTTTAAATCAACTGCTACTAAAACAGCTATAAACAAATGAATAGCTAATCGGTTACTTACTAGTAGATCCATCCTTATCTTTTTTTAATGGAATTTTCTAAAAAAAATTAAATGATATAAACCAATTCAGCTACAGATTTCTTTCTAAACTAACAACTAATTTTACCTTATAAACACTACCTTTACGGTTTTCAAAAATGCTATGTTAGATACTGAAAATACTATTGAAGTTCTTGGTGCACGAGTCCATAATCTTAAGAATATAGACATCTCAATTCCGCGTGAAAAATTAGTTGTAATCACAGGGCTTTCTGGTTCTGGAAAATCGTCATTAGCTTTTGACACCATATATGCTGAGGGTCAACGAAGGTATATTGAAACCTTTTCGGCTTATGCACGGCAATTTCTTGGGGGATTAGAACGACCAGATGTAGATAAAATTGATGGTTTATCTCCCGTAATTGCAATAGAACAAAAAACAACCAATAAAAGTCCACGTTCAACGGTTGGAACTATTACTGAAATATATGATTTTCTTAGATTACTTTATGCAAGAGCTGGAGAAGCATATAGTTATATCTCGGATCAAAAAATGGTTTCCTATACGGATGAGCAAATTAAAGAATTAATTGTAAAAGATTTTAGCGGCAAACGAATTTCAATTTTAGCACCCATTATTAGGGCGCGTAAAGGTCATTATGCTGAATTATTCCAACAAATCACAAAACAAGGTTTCGTCAAAGTAAGAGTAAATGGCAAAGTACAGGACTTGTTGCCTGGCATGAAACTCGACCGTTACAAAACCCATGATATAGAAATTGTAATTGACAGATTAAGCATTGAAAATAACTCAGAGAATGAAAAAAGAATCGCTGATAGTATTAAAACAGCAATGTATCATGGCGATAATGTTTTATTAGTACTAGATCAAGACAGTGATGAAGTTCGATACTTTAGTCGGAATTTAATGTGTCCAACATCAGGTATTTCATATCAAAATCCGGAACCAAATTTATTTTCTTTCAATTCCCCGAAAGGTGCATGTGAAATTTGTAAGGGATTAGGAATTGTTCATGAAATTAACCTAAATAAAATCATCCCCAATTCAAAATTATCAATAAAAAATGGTGGTTTCGCTCCCCTTGGAGAATATAAAAGCTCCTGGATATTTAAGCAATTAGAAGTAATTGGTGAAAAATTTAATTTCGCTATTACGGATACTATCGACAAAATTCCTGATGAAGCGTTACAGATCATTCTTTATGGTGGTAAAGAAAAGTTCACTGTTGAATCAAAATCATTAGGAATAACAAAAGAATACAAAATCGAATTTGATGGCATATCCAATTTTATAAAAAACCAATATAATGAATCACCCTCAACATCAGTAAAACGATGGGCTAAAGAATTCATGGATGAAATTGATTGTAATGAATGCTTAGGTTCACGTCTTAAAAAAGAAGCCACTTATTTTAGGATAAACAAAAAAAATATTTTTGAATTATCCACTATGGATATTTCAGATTTAAGTGTTTGGTTTGATCATTTGGCTGATAATTTATCAGAGAAGCAAAAAACAATAGCTACGGAAATAATTAAAGAAATAAAAGATCGTTTGCTGTTTTTGGTAAATGTTGGCCTAGATTATTTATCAATAAACCGAAGCTCAAAATCGCTTTCAGGTGGAGAGGCACAGCGAATTAGATTAGCAACTCAAATTGGGTCACAATTAGTTGGAGTGCTCTATATTTTAGATGAGCCCAGCATAGGTTTACATCAAAGGGATAATGAAAAATTAATTCGTTCATTGGAAAAATTGCGCGATATTGGAAATTCTGTTTTAGTTGTAGAACATGACAAAGACATGATTCAAAGAGCTGATTATGTGATAGACATTGGTCCGAAAGCGGGAAAATTTGGAGGTGAAATAATTAGTAAAGGAACGCCAAAATCGTTATTAAACGAAACTACAATTACAGCAATGTATCTCAATGGCAAAAAGAAAATTGAAATTCCGAGTGCCCGCCGTCAAGGAAATGGAAAATTCTTGAAACTAATCGGTGCAACTGGAAATAATCTAAAAAACGTAACAATAGACATACCATTAGGCAAACTAGTTTGTGTTACTGGGGTCTCGGGAAGTGGCAAATCTACTCTGATAAATGAAACACTATATCCTATCCTGAATGCCTATTTTTTTAATGGGGTAAAAAAACCTCAACCCTATAAAAAAATTGAAGGTCTTGAGCATATTGATAAAGTTATAGATATAGATCAGAGTCCGATTGGAAGAACTCCAAGGTCAAATCCCGCGACCTATACCGATGTCTTTTCCGAAATTAGAAGCTTATTTACACTCACGACTGAGGCTATGATTAGGGGTTATAAAGCTGGTAGATTTAGTTTTAACGTAACGGGTGGACGCTGTGAAACCTGTGAGGGATCTGGTGTTAGAACCATTGAAATGAGCTTTCTTCCTGATGTATATGTAGAATGTGAAAGTTGCCAAGGAAAGCGATTTAATAGAGAAACTTTAGAAATTAGATACAAAGGAAAATCCATTTCAGACGTGTTGAATATGACTGTTGATGAAGCCGTTTCGTTTTTTGAAAATATTCCGAAAATATTTCGAAAAGTCAAAACAATTCAAGATGTTGGCTTGGGCTACATTACGTTGGGGCAACAAAGTACAACGCTTTCTGGTGGCGAAGCACAACGAATCAAATTAGCAACCGAGTTATCAAAAAAAGATACTGGAAATACATTCTATATTATGGACGAACCAACAACTGGACTCCATTTTGAAGATATTCGGGTATTAATGGACGTTATAAGGACTCTAGTTGATAAAGGAAATAGTATTCTAATTATTGAGCATAATATGGACGTGATAAAATTGGCTGATTATATTTTTGACATTGGACCGGAAGGCGGAAAAGGCGGTGGCGAAGTGGTTGCCAAAGGTACCCCAGAGGAAATTATTAAAAACAAAAAAAGTTATACCGCAACCTTTTTAAAAAAAGAATTAATTTAGTACGTTAACTAAGCTTATCTATAAATCATTAATTTAAAAAAAATGAAAGATGAAATTCAAAATGAAAATGTGAAAATACAGGAAAAATTAGAACAAAAAACCTGGAATGATATACGAACAAACGACTCGTGGGCTATTTTTAAAATAATGTCGGAATTTGTAAATGGCTATGAAACAATGGCACGAATTGGACCTTGTGTATCCATTTTTGGATCGGCACGAACAAAACCAGACACGCGTTATTATATTCTTGCCGAAAAAATTGCTACTAAAATAAGTAAGGCCGGCTATGGCGTAATTACGGGTGGTGGCCCCGGAATCATGGAAGCTGGAAACAAAGGGGCGCAAAATGGAGAAGGCGCTTCGGTTGGACTAAATATTGAGTTGCCATTTGAACAACATTATAACCCTTATATTGATAAAGACAAAAACTTAAATTTTGACTATTTCTTTGTTCGCAAAGTTATGTTTGTAAAATACGCACAAGGGTTTGTTGTGATGCCCGGAGGATTTGGTACTTTGGATGAATTATTTGAAGCTATTACCCTAATTCAAACAAAAAAAATTGGAAAATTCCCAATTATTCTAGTGGGATCCGAATTTTGGGGTGGTCTAATTGAGTGGATTAAATCCGTTATGATAGACAAAGAACAAAATGCAAAGCCTGAAGACATGAATCTTATAAAAATTGTTGATACTGAAGATGAAGTCTTAGTAGAGTTAGATAATTTTTACAAGAAATATAATTTAAGTCCAAACTTCTAATTTACTAAATTAGTATAATTCATTTTTTTTGAAATCAATTTTTAAAAAATACTATATTTTTCTGCTACTTTTCTTCCCAATAAAAATGTTGGCGCAACATCATTCCAAAATGAATGTAGAAGTAGATGTTGATACTAAAACGCTATATGTAACCCAGGAGTTAACTTATAAAAACGAAACATCAGACACAATAAAGAACATTGTCCTAAATGATTGGATAAATGGATATAGCTCTAAAAGAACGGCCCTTGCTGCACGCTTTTCAGATGAATTTGATAGAAGTTTTCATTTAGCAAAAGAAAAAGAAAGGGGTGCAATGAGCAACCTAATTATTACAGACAAAAAAAATAATAGTGTGCCTTGGGCAAGAAATAATAACTTCCAAGATGTAATATCATTTGAATTAAACGAAGAAATACTTCCCAATCAAACTGCACTGTTTTCCATTAGTTATACTATCAAAATTCCAAGTGACAAATTTACCAAATATGGTTATGATGATAAAGGTAAAATGTATCTCAAAAACTGTTTTCTTTCAGTGGCTCGTTGGGAGAATAAAGATTTCATAAAGTATGATAATTTGAATTTAGATGATTGTGCTAATGCCCCTACTGATTATGAAATAACCTTTAAGATTTCAAATAATTTTGATTTGATTTCAGATTTGAACGAAATAAAAATAGAAACTCAAAACGAATACAACAACTATACATTTGAGGGTAAAAACAGATTGGATTTTACTTTTTTTATAACTAATGAAAAAAGGTTTGAATTATTTAGAAATAGTTCTTTGGATGTTGTTACAGATATGCATGAAAAACGTTTAACCGATATACAAAGGGCTTTAGCAATAGATAAAGTTGTAAATTATATTGCTGAAAATCTTGGAAATTATCCTTTTTCTAAAATAACCGTAGCCCAAGCTGATTATGATAGAAATCCACTATACGGATTAAGTCAATTACCCAGATTTATAAGTCCGTTTGAAAGTGATTTTTTATTTGAAATTAAGTTCCTAAAAACCTATTTAAACAATTACCTACACACCATTTTAAAACTGGATCCACGAAAAGACAATTGGATCTATGATGGAATTCAAATTTATTGGATGATAAAATATAT
>CAMDSN010000063.1 GCA_945907225.1 Flavobacterium psychrophilum
TTTTGTACTCAGAGCGGGACTTGAACCCGCACGAACATTGCTGTTCACTGGATTTTAAGTCCAGCGTGTCTACCAATTTCACCATCCGAGCAGAATAGTATTTGGAGCGAAAAACGGGGCTCGAACCCGCGACCTCGACCTTGGCAAGGTCGCGCTCTACCAACTGAGCTATTTTCGCATGAACATTACAAATTAGAACAACATTATATATTTAATAATGCGGTTGCAAATGTAATATTTAAATTGAACATTACAAACGTTTTTAAAAAAAATAAAGCTCGCAATATCTAACCCATTGAAAGACAAAAACCACTAGGAATTATTATTTTTAAGTAAGGTTCTTTTCAATTCACTTAATTTCATTAAAGCTTCTATAGGTGTTAATGTATCTATATCTATCGCCAAAAGATCTTCCTTAATTTCCTCTAACAAGGGGTCGTCTAAATTAAATATATTCAACTGCATTTGTTGCTCTAGTGATCCTTTATTATTCTTTTTATTAGTTGTCCCATTAAGTGACTCATTAGAGTGATTCTTCTCCAATTTTTTCAATAGCTTTTGTGCTTTTTGAATAACAATTTGTGGCATTCCAGCCATTTTTGCAACATGAATCCCAAAACTATGAGCGCTACCACCTGGAACAAGCTTTCTAATAAAAAGGACTGTGTTTTTCAATTCTTTAACCGAAACATTATAATTTTTAATTCTTACTAAAGATTCACTCATTTCATTTAATTCATGATAATGTGTGGCAAACAATGTTTTGGGCTTAGCAGGGTTTTCATGTAAAAACTCAGCAATTGCCCATGCTATGGAAATCCCATCATAAGTACTCGTTCCCCTTCCAATCTCATCCAACAAAACCAAACTTCGCTCTGATATATTATTCAAAATTGAAGCTGTTTCGTTCATTTCTACCATAAAAGTAGATTCCCCCATTGAAATATTATCACTAGCACCAACACGAGTAAATATTTTATCCACTATACCCATTCTAACTTTTTCTGCAGGAACAAAAGAACCCATTTGTGCCAACAAAACAATTAAAGCTGTTTGTCTCAAAATTGCGGATTTACCAGACATATTTGGACCCGTTATCATAATAATTTGCTGTGTGTCTCTGTCTAATAAAACATCGTTCGGAACATAATCTATGTCTAAAGGAAGCTGTTTTTCAATTACAGGGTGGCGCCCATTGGTAATTTCCAATTCAAAACTATCATCCAATTCAGGACAAACATAACCGTTGTCAATTGCCAATTGCGCAAATGAAATTAGACAATCCAATTGGCCAATCAAACTGGCATTTAATTGAACTTGCTTAATATAGGAAGCAATCCATGTCACTAATTGTTCAAACAAATGACTCTCAATTTGTTGAATTTTTTCTTCAGCGCCAAGGATCTTAGATTCATATTCTTTTAATTCTTCCGTAATATAACGTTCGGCATTTACAAGAGTTTGCTTTCTGATCCAGTTTTCAGGAACTTTGTCTTTGTGTGTATTTCTAACTTCAATATAATAGCCAAAAACAGAATTAAAAGAAATCTTCAGAGAGGAAATACCGGTTAATTCAGATTCGCGCTTTTCAATGCCTTCTAAAAATGCTTTGCCTTTAAAGGCGATATTTCGCAAATCATCTAACTCAGCATTAACGCCACTTGCAATAGCATTCCCTTTCGAAATGGCTACTGGAGCATCTAAATTTAGCGTATCCGCTATTTTTTGGCGAAGCAAATCACAAGAATGCAATGTGTCTCCAATTACCCTAACGGCTTCTTGATCACTTTCAAGAGCTATTGCCTTAATTGGTATAATTGCGTCTAACGAATCTTTCAAAAACAATACTTCTCTTGGAGATATCTTGCCAGTTGCAACTTTAGAAATCAATCGCTCCAAATCGGAAATCTGTTTAATTTGAGTTTGGATTTTTAAAAGAATAGCTGTATTTTCTTTAAAATAAGCAACTACTTGATGCCTACTTCTAATTTTGTGAATGTCTTTTAAAGGCAAGGCTAACCAGCGTTTGAGTAATCTTGAACCCATTGGCGAAAGGGTTCTATCAATAATATCTAATAACGTAACCGCATTTTGAGAATGACTGTAATACAATTCTAAATTTCTAATTGTAAACCGATCCATCCATATATATTCGTCCTCGGCAATTCGTTGAATGTTTGTAATATGATTAATTCGATTGTGTTGTGTTTCTGACAAATAATATAAAATAGCCCCAGATGCTATTATACCATCTGCTAAATCTTCAATTCCAAAGCCTTTCAAAGAGACAGTTTGAAAATGATTATTTAATGATTCTAGAGCAAAATCTTCTTTATAAACCCAGTCTTCAATAAAAAAAACATTAAAATTCTCGCCAAAAACTTCTTTAAACTGATTTCTATTACTCTTCTGGATTAAAATTTCACTTGGCCCAAAATTTTGCAATAGTTTATCAATATATTCTTCGTTTCCTTGAGCTGTAAGAAATTCACCTGTAGAAACGTCTAGAAAAGAGACCCCTATTAATTTTTTTCCAAAATAAATAGATGCCAAAAAGTTGTTAGATTTAGAATTTAGGACCTCATCATTCATCGAAACTCCTGGAGTAATCAGCTCGGTCACCCCTCTTTTTACAATGGTTTTGGTAGTTTTAGGATCTTCAAGTTGATCGCAAATTGCAACACGAAGTCCTGCTTTTACTAATTTAGGTAAATAAGTATTTAAGGAATGATGCGGGAATCCAGCCAACGCAGTTTCACTTTCAGAACCCGCCCCTCTTTTTGTCAATACAATACCTAATATTTTTGAAGCTCGAATAGCATCCTCGCCAAAAGTTTCATAAAAATCGCCAACTCTAAACAACAAACACGCATCGGGATATTTTCGCTTTATCTCGTTATACTGCTTCATTAAAGGAGTTTCTTTGCCAGGATTTTCTTTGGGTGCCAATGGTTGTTTAGTTATATTTACTGTTAGCGAATTTAAATATTTTAAAAGGAAATAACGATCCAAAAAAAATTAATTTAAACTTAAGACAAAAAAAGAAAACCGCTCTCAATAAATAAATAATTTTGACTTCGAAATTTAAATAATTTAAAAATGAAAAAAATCATCTTATTAGCTGCAATTGCTATTTTTGGAGTTGCAACGAGCACAGCACAAACGAAAAAAGCAGTAGTTAAAAAAGAAACTCCTGTGAAGAAAGTTGAAACCGTAAAATCTGAAAGTAAAAAAGTAGAAGGAGCTGGCATGCTTTTCGAAAATGAAACTATTGATTACGGTAAAATAGCTCACAATTCTGACGGGAAAAGAGAATTTGTATTTGTAAATAATGGCACAAAACCATTAACTATTGAGAGTACACAAGGATCATGTGGATGTACCGTTCCTTCAAAACCAGAAGGTCCTATTGCACCGGGTGCTAAAGGTGTTATTGGGGTTAAATATGCTACTGACAGAGTTGGGCCATTTACTAAAACAATCACCATCAAATCAAATGCTGCAGGAGGAAATGAAACCAAAATAGTAACTATAAAAGGTGAAGTATTGCCTGATGCTACTAAAGAAGGGTCAAATCCTACTAAAAGCTAAATTATAAGTTTAATTATAATTCAATTAAATCTCGATTTATGTCGGGATTTTTTTTTGAATATCTTTGCCAAAACTCTCAAACTAGGAGTTTCAAATAAAAAGAATGCGAAAGTTAGAAAACAGTGAGTTAGAGAGAAAATCTGTCGAAGATTTTAAAGAAGCAAAGAAAACACCATTAATTATCATCCTAGATGATATAAGGAGTTTACACAACATAGGTTCTGTGTTTAGAACTGCAGATGCATTTATAATTGAAAAGATATACTTGTGTGGCATTACAGCAGTACCGCCAAATAAAGAAATACACAAAACAGCGTTGGGAGCTACAGAAACTGTAAATTGGGAATATAAAAAAGAAGTTTTAGATGTGATTGTATCCTTAAAAAAAGAAGGCACTGTTGTTTATGCGATAGAACAAGTTGAAAATGCAGTATATCTCCAAGATTTTAAAGTTGAAAATAATAAAAAAGTAGCTCTTGTTTTTGGTAATGAAGTTTTTGGAGTCTCCCAAAAAGCTATAGCGCTATGTAATGGCACAATTGAAATACCCCAACTTGGAACAAAACATTCCTTAAACATATCGGTAAGTGTAGGTATTGTAGTTTGGGATTTATTTCGAAAAATGACTTTCTAACTTGAAAATTTTTTTTGAATTTCTTCTAGAATAAAAATATAATCTCTTTGATTATTTTGAAAATCTCTGTTGGTTACATCAATTATTAGCACGTTTAAATCTTTCTGAGATTTAATATAATCAAGATAGCCGCTGTTAATTTTTTCTAGATAATCGGCTGGAATTTCCTGTTCATAATCCCTTCCCCTTTCTTTAATATTTTCGAGAAGTCGGGCTGTACTTTGATAAAGATAAATATACAAATCGGGCTTAGGCATTTCTTTATACACAATATCAAACATGGTTTTATATAGGCGAAACTCGTCTTCGGCAAGCGTTACCTTAGCAAAAATAAGGGACTTGAAAATGTGATAATCAGCAACAACAAAGTCCTTAAATAAATCAAATTGAGCTAAATCATCTGTAGTCTGTTGGTATCTATCTGCTAAAAAAGACATTTCTAAAGGAAATGCATATCGGTTTTGGTCTTCATAAAATTTTGGTAAAAACGGATTATCTGCGAAACGTTCCAAAACTGATTTTGCATTAAAATCTTCTGCCAATTTAGTTGTTAAGGTTGTCTTTCCTGCACCAATATTTCCTTCTATCGCAATATAATTGAATGAATCCAATTGAAATTTTGAAATTGGTAATATTAAATTATCAACAAGTTTACAATTACTTTTGTCTTCTGAAAGCAGCAGTAATTCGTGTAGGTATTTTTGTAAAATAGGATGTCTCCAATCTAATTGTAAGTCTTGCATTGGCAACAAAACAAATAAGCGATTTTGCATTTCGGGATGGGGCACTTGCAGTTTTTCAGTAGCAATGATATCTTCATCAAATGCAATCACATCAATATCAATAGGGCGCGCTTGATAACCATCTCCATCTTCACGAACTCTCCCTAGGGCTTCTTCTAGCAAAATACATTCTTCTAAAATTTTATGAGCTGATTTATATGTATTCAAAATTACAGCACAATTATAGAATTTTTCGCTTTCAAAACCCCAAGATGGTGTTTCATATAGCTTTGAAATCCTGACGACAGTTCCTATTTCTTTGTGTAAATTATCTATACAAAGGACTATGTTTTCATAGCGATTGCCCTGATTACTTCCTATAGATAAAATGACTTGGTGTTGCTTTTTCATGGAATACAAATTAACTAAAAAATAATGGCATAAAACAAAAACCTGCTAATTACAATTATTCAGCATTTACTGGTTAAAGCAGAAAAAAATAAATGGAAGTATGAAAATTAGCAGCAATTTCAATAAATAACATTTAGTTATAAATCTACTTTTATTAAATTAACCCGTTGGGTGTAATTATTTTTTATGGCTAATATTATATTGATTGTCACATTGAGCCTGTCGAAATGTATCTTTTTAAATGTCTTCGATACTTCCTTTGTCAGTACAGGCGTTGCTCAGACTGACATTTGGGTTCTAATTGACCTTAAATTTAAATCAAAAAAGATATTATTAATTGCTTTTGGTTAATTACACCCAACGGGTTAAATTATTATGTTTACAACATATCCTTCAAAAGTACGCACATTAAAAACAGTTCCGTCTTCAAATATCAAATATTGCCCTTTAATTCCGGTTAGTCTACCCGAAAAATTTGGGGTTTTATCCAAGTTTAAACTGGTTACTTTAGTTGGATATTCTAGAACAGGGTAATGTAACTCAAATACATTTTCCTCAATAGGGTTATAAAACTCCTGAACTTCTTTTGGAATTAAATATTTTAATGACGCTTTTTCAGAAAAGAGATTGACATCAGGAACGTCATTCTTCAACATTTTTTGCCAATTGGTTTTGTCAGCATACTGATTTTTTAAAGCCACTTCGGTTATCCCAGCCAAATACCTATTTGGCACTTCAACAATTGGGATGGCTTTAATAGCTCCTTGGTCTATCCAACGGGTAGGCACTTGTGTCCCTTTTGTAACGCCTACCTTTACCTCACTTGATAAAGCTAAATAAACAATATGCGGCTGTAATTGTGCTCTTTTTTCATACTCTAAATCGCGGTCTTCAATATTTAAATGTGCCTTACTTAACTCGGGTTTCATAATCCAATCGCCCACAGAAGGGGAACTCATAAAACAATCATAGCAATGCCCTTGTCGAAAGATTTTTTTCTTTTTATTGCAATTAAGACATTTATAACCTATAAAATTAATTTCAATTAACTTGCCTAATAACTGATTTACACTCAAAAAATTTGTTTCAAAAACCAAATAATATTGAATTGGATTTGAATATTCAGTTTGCATTTTGGTTAATACTCCTTCGTAAGTCATTGGGGAAAAGTTTCAGAATTAAAGTTTCAGGTTAAAGTATATTTGTTATTTTTGGTAAAGTTACAAATCATAAATCATAATTTGTAATTCCTAAATTCGAAACATGCCAATACCATTAATAAATTCTATAGCTACTTGGGTTTTGAAACAGCGCATTCATCAAATTGAGCTGTTTTTAAAATATCCTCATGAAGTGCAAGAAGAATTAATGATGAATTTAATTCGGACTTCAGAAGAAACAGTTTTTGGCCAAAAATATGATTTTAACAGTATAAAATCGTATACTACCTTTTCAGAAAGAGTTCCTATTTCAACTTACGAAGATTTGGAACCCATGATTGAACTTACTAGGAAAGGAGCTCAAAATGTTTTCTGGAATACCCCTATAAAATGGTTTGCAAAATCTAGTGGAACTACCAATGCTAAAAGCAAATTTATTCCTGTGAGCAACGAGGCCCTAGAAAATTGCCATTATAAAGGTAGTAAAGATTTACTGTGCATGTATTTGAATAACAACGAAAACTCCGAAATGTTTTTGGGTAAAAGTTTGCGTCTTGGCGGAAGTTCACAGATTTATGAAAACAACAATACGTATTTTGGTGATTTGTCTGCAATTTTAATAGAAAACATGCCGATTTGGGCCGAATTTAGTAGCACTCCAAGTAGTAAGATTTCTTTGATGGGTGAATGGGAAACAAAACTAAATGCTATTATAAACGAAACCAAAAACGAAAATGTTACTAGTTTTGCTGGCGTTCCTTCTTGGATGTTAGTTTTACTAAACAAAATTATGACCGAAACGGGAAAGGAAAATCTAATGGAATTGTGGCCTAATCTAGAAGTATATTTTCATGGCGGTGTAAGTTTTGAGCCTTATCGCGAGCAATACAAAAAAATTCTTCCAAATAATAATTTTAAATATTACGAAATATACAATGCCTCTGAGGGATTCTTTGCCATTCAAGACCTAAATTATTCTAATGATTTGCTTCTTATGCTAGACTATGGTATTTTCTATGAATTTATACCAATGGAAACTTTTGGAACCGAAAACCAAAAAGCAATTCGGCTTTCGGACGTGGAATTGTTCAAGAACTATGCTGTAGTGATTACAACCAATGCCGGACTTTGGCGCTATTTGATTGGAGACACTGTTCGATTCACCTCACTATCGCCCTACAGAATTAGGGTTTCGGGAAGAACAAAACATCATATCAATGTGTTTGGCGAAGAATTGATGGTTGAAAATACCGATATGGCTTTAGCTAAAGCCAGCTCTGAATTAAACTGTGAGGTAAAAGATTATACGGTTGCTCCTATTTTCATGAAAGTGAAGGAAAAAGGAGCACACGAATGGATGATTGAATTCAAAAAACACCCCGAAGACATTAAACTTTTTCAGAAAATATTAGATGAAAATTTACAGTCTTTGAACTCTGATTACGAAGCCAAACGCTATAAAAATATGACGTTAAATCAATTGAAAATAAATGTTGCCCGAGATAATTTATTTTACGATTGGCTGGCAGCAAACGATAAATTGGGCGGTCAACATAAAATTCCAAGATTATCAAATGAAAGAGATTATTTGGAACAGTTGAAGCAGATGCAACTTAGCGTTACTAAATAGAAGATTATGAAGAAAATAATTTTATTACTCATAATCGTATTATTTTTTATTTCTTGCGGACCTCACAGAATGAAATGTGGTCCAGGAAAACGATGTTTAGTTTATGCTTCAAACCAGAGTAAAATAAAAGTAGGTACATAGTACTAATAAAAACCTAAATTTTTACGAAGCAATTTCTAATCGTTTCAATAAATTTTTGCCTAACGCATCTT
>CAMDSN010000064.1 GCA_945907225.1 Flavobacterium psychrophilum
ACTGAGCTTGTCGAAGTGCATCAACCGACAACCGACAATTATGGAATTTACAACTTCAGCAACGAAGGACAATGCAGTTGGTATGATTTTGCCAAAGAGATTTTCAAAATCAATAATATCGAGATAGATTTAAAACCAATTCCAACTTCTAGTTTTCCAACACCGGCAAAAAGACCAAAATATAGTGTTTTGGATAAAACCAAAATCAAGACTACTTTTGGAATAGAAATTAAAAATTGGGAAGAGAGTTTAAAAACCTGATTTAATATTATTTTTAAAAACACAACAGCTACATGTTTAAAAACTTTTTTCGAAAACAATAAATTTCTGATAATTGACGAGGCTTAAAAAATAGAAAACATAGGTAGTAAGCTAAAATTAATAACAGATTACTTATACGAAATTTAGATAATTACCTCTCTGGAAGATTTATGGTTATTATTCTGAAGTAGTAACAACCAAAAACGGTGAAGAAAAGGCACCCCTACACTTTTCGGATAGTTATTTATATAAATATCTTATGGTTTAACGGAATTAGGAAACCCGAAAAAATGTGTATTTTTGGAGCACTCATGAGCAGTAAAAAATAGATTTAATTATAGCAAGAAATCGACACTTAAAAATATTTGAAATAAAATGGAACCCAAAAGCAAAAGCACGATTTTGTCAAACTTTTGCAAGACAATATACAAACCACATTTTCGAAGTTATCAATTGAGATAATTTTTTGATTTTGTTTAATAAAAAACGGGAGCATCAATTTACAAACAATACAAATAAAAGTTTTACAATACCTGCTAAAAGACCCAAATACAGCGTTTGTGATAAAATAAAACCGAATATTTTTTAGTAATTGAAATGAAGAATTTTCTGGATAATATTTTAGCATTAAAGTAAATTTTAAATTTTTTGACGGACATTATATTTTGATTAGAAAAATAATAAAAGAAGGTAGTAATCATTTATCGTTATCGGTAATAGTCATAGGTGCATTATGCTTTTTTATTGCAAATGTTGTATTAAAAGAGAAATTAACGCATCAAGAATATGGTCTCTACTCTTTAGTTATTACCTTTTTTTCAATGATGAATTTATATGGGCTACTGGGTTTAGAACAAGTTTTTATAAGATTTTCAGATTTTTATCAAAAGAATAAAATATTTACGCCTCTTTTCATTTTAAAATTAGTAGCTGTTATAATAGTTGTTTCTTCTTTTTTTGGAACTCTTTTATTTATACAATATGCAACAGACACTCTGCAGTTAAATTTTCTGCTTGTTCTTTTTGCTACTATTAGCATAGTTTCTTTATTATTTATATATAATGTGTTGAGGTTAAATTCTGATTTTGTATTATCTCAGGTTTTTTTTAATTTATGGAAGTTTTTTTTAATAATTTTAGTTTTGTTGAGCTTTGTTTTTTTTAAATTAAACATAGTTTTATTTATAAATTTATTGATGATAATTATAATATTATCATTTTTAATATCATTTTATTTCTGTTTTAAAAGAATACAATTTAGTTACAAAAAAAATGTTTCAAAAACAGACATTATCAAAACTTCGATACAGTTTTTAATTTCAATAACGTCGTTTTCACTTCTAATTTTTGGAGATCGATTTATTATACAACATAAATTTGGTATTGAGGAATTTGGAAATTATTTTTATTTAACTAATTTTTTTTTAGCACCTTTTTCTATTTTACAAAATTATATAGGTTTCAAACATTTAATTATATTTAAGCTAGACTTTAAAGTGGCGAGTTTTAATAACTTTAATAGAAAAATAATTTTTTTTGGAATTTGTTTAAGTTTAAGCTTATTCATTTTTTTAAAAGCAGTATCATATTATAGTGTATTAAATTTTGATTTTAATCATTATAATCTAACTATAATTCTCATGTTGATTATGGGAATTATTAGATTATATTCATCATCAATTACCTCTGCCTTTGAAGCTAAAACCAATGTTAACACATTCAAAAAAGGCAATATTATATTTATAGTGTTATCTTTAATAATTGTCTTTATTGATTTTATTTTTATCAATACGTTAGACCTTATAATATGCTCCATTATTCTTATTTGGCTCATAAGAAGTATTGTTTTTAGGCAACTGTTACTGGGTCAAATTAATAAAGAATTAAAATAATATTGATGTCATTAAAAAAAACATACATAACACTTTTTTTAATTGGATGGTTTTTTTTCCCTTTCAATGATTACAAAGGATTTCCTTTATTAGGAGAGTTTAAAAATGAGACAGGCGCATTTTTTTTTATGGCTGGTTTTATAATTTTGTTAATTGATGTTGTTTCCAAAGGAAAAATTTCTATTCCCTACAAAAGTAAAATATTTCAAATTTTATTACTTTTTTTTATTTGGTGTCTACTGACAATTGTATTTAATTTTCCTCAAGTTACTCAAAGCTATTTTAAGCATACTAGTGGAGTAGAAAGATTTATAAGACAATATTTTTCTTTATTACTCTCTGCTTTTGTATTTGTTATTTTATATTGGAATGTCATAAAGGATTTTAAGACGGTAGAAATATTAAATAAAATCCGGAAGGTATTTCTTGCATGTTTAATTTTTGCATTTATATATGGTTTGCTAGAAACAGCAATAGTTGTTTTTGGGTTTAATTTTATCAGGCCAATTTTATCCTTATTTGATTATTTCCCCTTTTTGGATGTAAATTACCCACCTGGAGGACGAATTTCTTCTATTGCTTATGAATCGCCATCGCTAGGAAATTATTTGATTACAATTTCAGGATGGATGTTTAGTTATGTGTTAACCAGTAAAAGTAGATATAGATTTATTCCCCTGCTAATGGTTTTGTTTTTGACTTTTTTTTCTGGATCACGAACGGCCTTGATAAATGTATCGATACAGTTGCTAATATTTTCATTTGTTTTATTTTCATTTCAAGAATACAGACAAACAATTCTCAATTTAGTCAAATATTCTTTTTTAATTACAATCGTTTTTTTAGTAATTAACGGAGAAAAAATAATTAAAGAATTCGATAAAAAATTAGAAAGCCTCGATTTTAGTGGTAATCTAACAACGTCAATTTCTAATCAAACACGGTTTGGAATGCAATATGCATCCTTACAAGTCTTTAAAGAACACCCAATTATTGGCGTAGGCTTTGGACAAGAAACGTATTACAAAAGATTTCACTACCCGGCTTGGGCAAAAAAAAATAATTGGGAATTTGAACTTCTGTATGAAAACAACAAGGTAAAATCATTTCCTACTGCTTACAATATGTATACAAGATTATTGGCAGAAACTGGAATAATAGGGGTAAGTATTTTTTTGATGTTGATTTACCTTTCTATTTTAAGATCAAAATATATATGGAAGAATGGAAAAGATGAACAAAAAACAATGGGTTTAATTTTACTTATTTCTTTTGTGGGGATGAGTTTAAATTGGCTCCAAACCGATTTTTTCAGGCAGCATGGATTTTGGCTTTGTTTGGTTATTTTGATCAAAATTTTAAATGATCTTAGTTCTTTAAATTTATTAGATCAAACTAAACCATCTAAAATCACATAAGTATTTCCTCAAGACATGAAAAAAATAATTTTATTAATTCCCCATTTTAATAACCCAGTTGGCTTAAAATCTTCAATCCTTTCAATTAATGAGGACATACCTTTAGACATTCTTATTGTTGACGACGGGAGTAATGATAAAATTGATTTAGCAGATTTGCAAAGTAATTATTTATGTGGAGCAATAGAAATAGAGTATTTATCTAAAAACCAGGGAATAGAAAAAGCACTTAATACAGGCCTTGCCATAATAAAAAGTAAAAATTATAAATATGTTGGGAGATTGGATTGTGGTGATTTTTGTAAAAAGGACAAATTTAGTAAGCAGATAAGTTATTTAGAGGAAAATAATCAAATCGCTTTATTGGGTAGTTGGGCTAATGTAATTGATGAAGATGGAAATTTTATGTATGATTTAAAGCACCCAACATCATATGATCAAATAAAAAAACAGATATATATAAACAGCACTTTTGTTCATCCCACTGTGGTTTTTAATACTGCTCTTCTAGATAAAATAGGGTACTATCCTGAAAATTATAAATATGCAGAAGATTATGCTTATTTTATAAGGATAGCAAAAAACTTCAGAGTAGAAAATTACCCTGAAGTTTTGTTGGATTATGTCGTTTCGGCTGAATCTATTTCTTCAAAAAAAAGAAAGCAACAAGTGTTAAGCAGAATTAGAATAATTTATGATAACTTTTATTTTGGATTCCATCCCGTTTACGGACTTTTAAGAAACAGCATACTGTATTTTGTATCAAGAGCTAATTCTGATAAAATAAAAAAGATCATTCTTTATATAAAAACAAGAAGTTAATGCCACTTATTTCTGATCTTTTTTGAATTCTAATTTTGGAAGTATTTCACCAACAATTGGAAATTGTTCAAGCGTTTTTGTTGCCACATTTTTAACCACATTATTTTTACCATTCAATATAGAATTAAGATAGTCTGTTGTTGCTGGTTCAGACATTGCTCTCCATCTAACACCTTCTTTTATCACAAACCAATCCCCTTTATCAGACATTACAACTTTGCCTTCCAAGCCAGCATAATAATCAGCTAGTGTATCAGATGCAACTTCTGTACTAACATCGTTATCAGCTGTTTTTTTAGAATTACAAGAAAAGAGCATTGTGGTAATGCAAAATAAAAGTGTTAAAATATATTTCATTTTGTTTAAAATTAAAATTTAGACTTCAAAGACAAACTTAAGATGATATTTTTAATCAAGCAACTATTTGGCAAACATTTTTTATGAGTAAAACTATATTATCAACTAAATGGGAGTTAAGTATTATTTAAAATAGTTTGTATATAAATTTTTTGTTTATTAAAAGCATCAAATATTTATCTTTGCTTGTTTTGAATAAAAGTCAAAAAATGGGGTTTTTATCTATAGATACAATTTTGAATAAAGTAAGGAATTTAATTTTTAGTAAATTTAAAGAAAATCCATTTGATGTTTTTTTTGGCTTATTGCTTTTTACAGCGCCAATTTTACCAAAGGTTTCTAATGTTTTACTTGCGTTTTTAATTTTATATTTAATTTTTGACAGAAAAGATTATACCAATATTAAAATAGAGTTACTTAAAAAGCCGTTGTTTTATGTATTGTTTTTTTTGCTTTTTTATTGGTTATTTATGGGATTAGTTACTAATTCTTTAGAAGAAACAAATTATTCGCTGCTAATACCAGTTTTTATTATTCCATTTTTATTTTTAAAAGTAAAAAGTAAAGAAACATTTTTATGGGCTATTTCAGCACTCTCCTTTATGATTTCGATTAGAGGAATTTACGGCCTTCTACATTTTTACATTCAAAATCATCAATTCCTGCCTTTTGAAGGACAAGTTATTAATGAAGTCTTAGGTTTGGAGCGCCCTTATTTAGGCTTTATTTCTGTTATTGGGGCATTATCATCACTTCAATTGGCTCAAATATATACTAAATATAAAGTATGGTTTATTATTTATTCAATATTCATCGTTGGTTTTGTGTTTTTAATTTCAGCTAGAATCTCGGCCATAACAGTCCTTTTTTTATTATTTATTTTTCTTGTATTTTATTTAAAAACCAGTGTTAAAACAAAATTTATCTTCACATTATTGTCTTTGATCTTCCTTTTTTCTACTTTATTTTTCAATAAAAATTTGAGAGAGAGGTTTTTTATAACCACTAACATACAAAATTCTTTGGTTAAATTAAATCGACATGAGCCAAGAATGGTTATTTGGAATTGTGCTTACGATATAGCTTGTGACTCGGATTTTAATGTTTTTTTTGGACTTAATTCGCAGAAAGTTTTGGAAGATAAATATTTAGATTGTTATGCTCAAAAAATGGAAAATAAATATAGGGCAGCATATTTTATTTCCACAAAGAAAAATTCACATAATCAATTTTTGGATATTTATCTGTTTTCTGGTTTAATTGGTTTTATATTATTTACGTATTTTTTTATTATACAGATTTTTTCACATCGAAAAAATTACATAAAAACAGCAATGATTATTTCTTTAGTTTTGTTTCTATTGGTTGAAAATGTTTTGAGGCGACAAATGGGGACTTATTTATTTATTATAATAGTTTCATTTATAAACATCGGAGCGTTAATTTTTAACGAAAAAAGTAAAATTGATAATATCTAGCACCGTGAAAAAAGCTTTAATAGTTGATTGGTTTGACAAGTATGGCGGTGCTGAAAGAGTTATAGGTAATCTCGAAAAAGCATTCTCTTTTGATATAACTTACACACTAATAAATATAATGTTGCCAGAATATTTTATAAAGATATTTCCAAAAGAGACTTCAATTATAAAAGAAACTTGGTTAAAAAAACTAAAAAAAAATTTTAGAGTTCTATTCTTTACATTTCATTATTTTATTAGGTCTATAAAAATTGATAAAGATGTAAGTATAATTATTTCTTCTTCTCATGCTGTAGCCAAAGGTGTAAAGAAAAGTAATCCAAATCAATTGCATATTAGCTATTTTCAAGCTAGAAATTTTAACTATATATGGAGTGATTTAGAATTATATTTTGGCAAACTCCGGTTTTTTGCCTACCCATTAATAGCAATATTGCGAAAAATAGATGTTAGCCATTCCGTTAATCCCGATTTTATAATTAGCAATTCTTTATTTGTTAAGAGATGGGTAAAAGAAAAATACAATAGAGAATCAGATGTTATTTATCCCCCAGTAGATTTAAGTAAATTTTCATTAGAAACTCAAAAAGAAGAATACTATGTTGCTGTAGGCAGACTGGTTTATGTAAAAAGATTTGATATTGCCATCAAGGCATTTAATGTTTTAAATAAAAAATTAATTATAATAGGCGATGGTGATCAATCTGAAATATTTAAAAAAATGGCTTCAGATAATATTGTTTTCAAAGGATTTTTAGATTCCGAAGAAGTTGCACATTACATACAAAAAGCAAAGGGATTTATACAAACAGGGGTTGAGGGTTTTGGAATTGCATCTATTGAAGCGCAAGCTTGTGGAACACCTGTAATTGCATTTGGGAAAGGAGGTGTTCTGGAAACAGTAATAGACAACCAAACGGGTATATTCTTTAATGAACAAACAGCAGAATCTTTGAAAGATGCGATTACTATTTTTGAGAAAAAAACATTTGAACCTTCTAAAGTTAGACAAAATGCACTTCAATTTTCATCAGAAAGATTTGAAAAAGAAATGAAGTTGTATGTTGATACAAAATGGAGCGAACACATTCAAAAAATTAAACATGATAAAAGAAAACAAAAATAACAGTTCTTTTATTTCAATACTTTTAGTTTTTTTACCTTTCCTTTATTTTCTTTTATTTATATAATATAAGAGATAAAATCAAAATTAGACACTTTTTTCTATACTACACCTTGAGTTTATATTGTTGCATTCCCCAAAAAACATGATACTAGTTGTTGTATCGCTGACAATAACATACATCCTCCTTTTTTCAAAAAAAGCAAATCAATTGAGGTTAAGAAACCTAATTTTTTTTGTAATGTTGGTGCTGATAATTTTTTCAATTCCCATCGTTTTCTCTAAATAATTATTTTAACGGAACGGCTTTTAGGGTTTGTCAAATTATAATATTTATAGAGCTACTAATATAAGAACCAATAATATGGAGGGGTTTTGGCTTAAATGCATCTAAAGAAAAGTTATTTTGATAAGAGAAAAAGTATAATCTTTACCATGGATAAGTTGCTTTTAATTTCATAATCAATATGTTCAAAATTTTGCCGAATAGGGTGTCTTTGGTTTTATACTATTCTTAATTATATTATTTATTAACGTTAGAGACACAATTAAATCAAAAGATTTTGTTCGTTTTGCTTTCGCAATTCTAATGATAAGTTTATTTTTGACGGAATCATTTTTATGGAGACAAAGAGGAGTAGTATTTTTCACCATGATGTATTGTCTTTTTAATTCAGGAATTGCTCAAAATAGCTCCAAAGCAGAATAAGAAAATATGAAAAGAATATTAATTACAGGTGCAGCAGGTTTTTTGGGATCACATCTTTGTGATCGATTTATAGCCGAGGGTTATTTTGTTATTGGAATGGATAATTTGATTACCGGTGATTTAAAGAACATCGAACATTTATTTAAACTTAAAAATTTTGAATTTTATCATCACGATGTGACGAAGTTTGTTCATATACCCGGAGAATTAGATTATATCCTTCATTTTGCTTCCCCGGCTAGCCCAATAGATTATTTAAA
>CAMDSN010000065.1 GCA_945907225.1 Flavobacterium psychrophilum
TAATCTAATTCTTGGAAAATGGTGTGCATCAAACGCTTTTTGTCATTTATACTTTCTTCTAATGACACCATGGTTTCGGTTCTAAAAACACCTTCAATATCGTCAATCATATAGATCACATCTTTTGCATGCTTGGTATCTTTAGCTCTAATTTTACAAAAAATATTAAATTTACCAGTAGTAACTGAAGCCACTGTAATATATGGAATTTCATTTATACGTTCAAGTATAAATTTAGTTTGTGACGTATTATTCAAAAACACACCAATATAAGCTATAAATGCGTAACCTAATTTTTCATAATCTAAAGCTAAAGAAGAACCCATAATAATTCCTTGATCTTCCATTTTCTTGACTCTTACATGAACAGTACCGGCAGAAATTAAAAGTTTTTTGGCAATATCGGTAAAAGGAATTCTAGTGTTGTCAATCAACATGTCCAAAATTTGGTGGTCTACTTCGTCTAATTTAAACTTACTCATAACGTTGCTATATTAAAAATTAATACGTTCAAATTCAAAAAATTAAACTTTATTCCCATTCACTATTTTAATGTCATCGCCTAAATTAAAAGTAGCTATTTCATTAATAACTGGGAAGTGTTTATTTTGACACTTGTATGCTTTACATTGCGCATCCACAACAACATGACCAAAATAGTTTTCTAAATTATCTATCTGTGCAAAATGCGCTTTAAAAATAATTTGATCAGCGATTAAAACTTCATTGAACTGAGCAGCAAAATTGATAATTTTTTCTTTAGAATCATAATTTATTTTAACATTTTTATAAACAAAATCATAAAAAACAATATTATTTTGCGGAATATTCAAGTAATTGTCAATTTCGTTGAGAACTATATCGTTTTCGTAAAGATATGAAATTCCAGATAAAAGCGCAATGAAAATATATTTTCGAGTAATTTCTCTATCATAATCATTTGCAAAATGTCCAGCTTCAAAAAGTAGCGTTGGCACATGTAAAGATTGAAAGGTATCTCCAACACAATTCACATTAAAAGTATCGTCAAAACGCCCAACCTGATTTGGAATAAACTGTTGCAAGGCAGCATTCATGGCCACAATTACACCCATTGCATCAGTCCTAACTTGATTAACATCTCTATTTTCATTATAAGCAGGCGCTAAAAAAGATACAGTTGCAGGAGTTCCGTGGTTTCCCACGCCATAAATAGTTCTTTGATCGTGAAGATTAAAACAAAAACTCGGTTGAAATGAGTCAAATGTATTTCGAAGGATTACGCTTTCTGGTTGTGAAAGATTTTTCGCATCACGGTTTAAATCAACCCCATTGGCATTTTCTCTAGTGTATAATTTAGCTCCGTCGGGATTGAGCATAGGTAGTAAACAAAAAGTAAATGTGTTTAGTAAATTCCTACTAATTTCTGATTTAGAATGTAAAAAATTAATAAAATCGAGTAATGATTTTGTAGTAGTACTTTCATTTCCATGCATTTGAGACCACATCAAAATTTTAATCTTACCAGTTCCAAATTGTAATTTATAGATCGGTTTACCTAAAACCGAGGTGCCAATAACTATTGCATTGTATTGAAAAAGGAATTGTTCAATATGTTCTAATGCTACATAACGACCATGAACTGTGGCTTCTCTGTACTGATTATATAATGCTTGATACTCCATGATTATCTACTTTATTTGGTATCCATTTTCTTTGTTTTTCCCTACAACTTCTCTAAAAAAAGGTAAAAATAAATTCATATCTGACTCATAATCCCCGGTAGTATAAAACGGGGATCCTAATCTCACCTCCTTTTTGCTATAATCAAAGGCAACTGGAATTATAGGAACACTTGCTTTGTGAGCAATGTAATAAAATCCCGAACGTAACTGAGAAACTTTCCTTCGTGTTCCCTCAGGAGAGAGTGCCAACCTAAATACTTCTCTTGAATTAAAAACAGCTACAGTTGCATCTACATTGTTTTTCCCTCCACTCCTATCTAATGGCGCACCACCGACACTCTTAAAATAATACCCAATTGGAAAAACAAACAACTCCTTCTTTCCAACAAAATTCATTTCTAAATCAATAATTCCTCTACTAAATAATCCTAAAAAAAAATCAAAATTACTTGTGTGGGGAATTACAGAAAAAACGCATTTTTTTATACTTGCATCAACAGTACCTATCAATTTCCATCCTAATATTCTGTAGAAAATAAATTTATAAAGTCTTTGTTTCATTTATTTTAATTTGCGTAAATTTAGTGTTTATGTATTACTTTATAAACAAATAGTAATGATTCAAAAACTGCTAAGTTATTTTTTTCCAATCACTATTCATAAAAAAAACTCAAATCTGAGTAAAACACTAGAAGTTAGCTGGAATAATGGGCAACTTGTTTTGGATAGTAAAAACACAAACTATTCTTATGGCAGTTTGCAACGCATACTCAGAAAAGGTCTTAAATTTATTGGCTATGACCGAATAAAAAGTTATGAATCAATATTAGTACTCGGAGTAGCTGGAGGAAGTGTTATTAAAACAATTATTGAAGAAATCAATTTTAAAGGTAAAATAACCGGTATTGAAATAGAACCTAATGTAATTGAAATTGCCAATGTTTATTTCAATTTAAACACAATTCCAAATCTAGAAATTATTATAGATGACGCATTTGAATTTGTTTTAAAAACCAAGTTTACGTATGATCTCATTATTATTGATGTATTTGAAGATACGAAAATGCCAAATTTTTTATTTCAAGATTTTTTTATAGATAGAATTAATGCTATGCTCAATGTGAATGGCTTTATCTTATTTAATACTATGGTAATTACAAAAAAAAATGAAGAAAGAAATTTAATTTACAAATCGAAATTTAATGAAAACTATTCTATAAGAATGTATCCAAAAGTTGAAGTTCACAATGAATTATTTACAATAAAAAAACTGAGCTAAATGTAAATCGTCAGCAAAAAGTGTCTAAGTTGACATACGATGTGATTTGAAATTTAGGTATTAATAAAATTAAAAAAAATCATCTTAACTAAAAAACAGCTGAGAAACTTTTAACGAAACAGCTTTCTGGCTTCTTCAAGGTCTTCTAATGTATCAATTCCAATACTACCTTTATCGGTTTCTATCATTTTAATTCTTTTACCAAATTCTAAATAACGAAGTTGTTCTAATTTTTCTGAAGCTTCAAGTGATTTCATGGGCAATCGATAAAAGTCTAGAAGGGCTTTTTTTCGAAAAGCATAAATACCAATATGCTTCATATACCTTACACCTGAATTAATGTCCCTTGGATAAGGGATAACTGAACGAGAAAAATACAGCGCAAAACCATTTTGATCAACAACTACTTTTACATTATTTGGATTCTCAATATCAGATTTTTTAACAACTTCAAACATTAGCGAAACCAAATCAACTTTATTATCAAAATCATTTCTAAAAACCTCAATAACATTTGCTAATGGCTCTCTATTAATAAAAGGCTCATCACCTTGAATATTAATCACAATATCCACATCTAAATTTTCAATTGCTTCTGCAATTCTATCACTGCCACTTTCGTGAGTATTTTTACTCATTATTGCTTTACCTCCATTGTTGATTATTTCATTATAAATCAAAATAGAATCTGTAACCACAAAAACAGCATCAAATAATTTAGTACTAATAGCTGCTTCATACGTTCTTAAAATTACGGTTTTGCCACACAAATCCTGCATTAGTTTAGCAGGAAAACGAGTAGAATCATAGCGAGCTGGAATAACGGCAAATATTTTCATTCTTTGAAAAATTTCTTAGGTGCTAATTTACAAAGTTGAATCGTAAATGCTACTTAATTACATAACATTTTTAATTCTTACGCACAAATCATTTTGATAACTAAATAACGGAGTAATCATTAAGAAAGAAAACTATCATCTTTAAAACCAATTAAATACAACTTATCCTTAGCCCTCGTGACGGCAGTATATAACCACCTTACATAATCTATATCAATTCCATTTGGCAAATACGGTTGCTCTATAAAAACCGTATTCCACTGACCACCTTGAGATTTATGACAGGTAATTGCATAAGAAAATTTAACTTGTAAAGCGTTGAAATATTCGTTGCTTTTAACTTTCAAAAACTTTCTGTATTGTGGTTCTCCTTCATAATCCTTCATTACTTCTTGATACAACCTGTTGCTTTCATCATACGTTAACGAAGGTGACTCGCTTGTTATGGTATCCAACAAAAGTTGGGTTTCAAAAGGTTTTTGTTCGGGATAGTCTACCATTCTAACTTTTACTTTGGCGAACTTAAATCCGTATAAATCTTTGAATCCGAATATTTCCAAAACTTCTACAATATCCCCATTGGCAATAAATCCAGCTTCATCGGTTTCTTTTAACCAAAAATAATTGTTTTTAACAACCATTAGATAATCACCTACAGACAAATCACTATCCTTAGCTAAAATTTTAGTTCGAATTTGTTGGTTGTATTGGTTTGCTCTTTTATTTGACCGAACAATAAAACAGGTGTCTTCAATACTATAATTGCTGTAAGCATTTTCTATAGCATCCTGAATATCATAGCCGTCTGTTAATCTAACAATATCTTTAAATCCTTTTAATTCAAACTGAATCGCATCAACAAATCCGTTTTTTAACAGCTCTCGAAGTAAGGTAGCATTAAATAAAATTCCAGATTTTTCTTCTTGACGCATCACTTCATCCAATTCGATAGAAAAAATTTCCTTGTTATAGTGCAACGCTAATTTCTCTGTATCAAGCGCCGGACTAACATCCATATGTACAGGAGGAAGTTGGGCTGTATCTCCTAAAAGAATTAATTTACAATTGTCGCCACTATAAACATATGAGATTAAATCATCTAATAAAGAGCCATTTTCATATAATTTTGCTTCTGAATTCACATCAGAAATCATTGAAGACTCATCAACAATAAACAAAGTATTTTTAAATTTATTGGTTTGCATTGTAAATGAAACCCCACCCGACTTACTTTTTTTAGGAAAATAAATTTTTTTATGAATTGTGAAAGCGGGTTTATTTGAATAATTTGAAATAACCTTTGCTGCTCTTCCTGTGGGGGCTAGCAAAACATATTTCTTATTTATAACCGACAGATTATTTACAATAGCAGAAATAACTGTTGTCTTTCCCGTACCAGCATAACCTTTTAAAACAAAGATTTCATTGGGATTAGCATTCAACAAAAAATCGGCAATTTTTTGAAAAAAAATATCCTGTTTTAAAGTAGGCTGAAACGCAAACTGTTTTTGTAACACACTATAAAACTGGGTTGAAGTCATGAAATATAAATAGGATAATTGAGCATCCAAATATAATGGATTAATGGCCAAACTCAACTCGAAAACGATAAACAATTGGTAAAAACAATTACAAAAGAACTTCGGAATATCTAAAGCTTTCCTATGGCTTTTTTCCAAATTACAAGAAACTGTAAAATGATATTACTTTTTACTATTGATTTTTGTAAGTTTGCTTTTCATTTGTATAGAATAAAGCAATGTGGCAAAATAGTAGTGTGGTAGAAAAAAATTATAAAAAACTGTCCATTCAGGTTTCCTTGAATGGTTTGTCATTTGCAACATTCAATACATTAACGAATGAAGTTATCAAATTAGAAAAAGTTGTTTTAGGCAAAACTAACCTGACTACTAAAATTGAAGATTTATTTGCGGAAGCGTTTCAAAACCACGCCGAACTTAGGTCTAATTATGATGAAATTATTGTTATTCACGCTAATAATCTCTCCACTTTTGTGCCAGTTGCCTTATTTGACAAAGAATATCTTGGTAGTTACCTTCAATTCAACACAAAAGTATTTGAAACTGATTTTTTTACCTACGACGAATTAGATAATTATGAAATGAACAATGTTTATATTCCTTACGTAAATCTAAACAACTATTTCATTGATCAATTTGGATCATTTGATTACAAACATGCCAATACTATTTTGGTAAAAAAAGTATTAGATATTTCAAAAAATATTGAAGAAATACAATGTTTTGTTCATGTGGCTGACACGCATTTTGAAATTGTGATTACTCAAAATCAAAAATTATTATTGTACAATTCTTTTGAATACAAAACAGCTGAGGATTTTATTTACTATATATTATTCACTGCAGAGCAATTACATTTAAATCCGGAACATTTCAAACTACAATTGTTAGGGAAAATTGAAGAAACCGATACTTTATATACTTTGGCTTACAAATATATTCGTAACACTAATTTATTAGAAATTGATTTTATTTCGGGCACGCTAACAGAAGCTGAAAAACGCGAACATTTTATTTTATTAAACTCATGAGAATTATCTCCGGAAAATTCAAAGGACGCAGACTTTCCCCACCTAAAAATCTTCCAGTACGCCCTACAACCGACATGAGCAAAGAAGCCGTGTTTAATGTTTTAAATAATCATTTTGATTTTTCTTCATTAAAAGTACTAGAACTTTTTGCTGGAACTGGTAGTATCAGCTATGAATTTGCTTCACGAGGTGCATCACCAATAATTGCGGTAGATGGTGATTCAGGCTGTGTGAGCTTTATCAAAAAAACAGCACACGAATTTGATTTTGATATTTCTGCAATAAAGAGTGATGTTTTCAAATTTTTGGAGAGACATACAGGAAAGTACGATTTAATTTTTGCTGATCCTCCCTATGGCATGGATCAACGTGATTTTGAAAAGGTTTTACTTCTTATCTTCCAAAATGAAATAATAGAAATTGAAGGAATGGTTGTCATAGAACACTCAAAATATACCAAATTAGTCCACATACCTAATTATAGCTTTCAAAAAAATTATGGGGGATCCGTGTTTTCATTTTTTGAGATAGAAAAACAAGAGGTAAAATAATTAATCACTCTATTTTAATAAAAAAAAGCAGACCTATAAGCCGGATTCTGTATTTTGATTTATCAAAACCCTTATCATTTATCTAGACCAATAATTACTCATTGGTTCAATCTTCCTACCCTTCGACAACGGGCGAGTCACCCTTAACTATCGATATACTTGGAATTTCACCGCATAGAGTTTACCTGTTTTCACTACAGCCGAACTGTACATACTTTCTGTTGCACTTGTCCTCGCCAGAAGGCGGTTGGGTGTTACCCAATATGCTACTCTTTGGTGTCCGGACTTTCCTCTTCATTCCGAACTTGATTCGGAACCTGTTGACTTGAAATCAAAAGATGCTGAAACGAGTCCAGCATGAAACGATAAGGCGGTCTGCAGGGCAAATATAAGCAATATACTTTACAAAAAAATTAGGATAAATCCAGAATCAAAATAACAAGGTGTAATTAGTTGATAATTTTATTTTTGTTTGTTATAAATGTTTGCAACATTGGTCTTGAAAATTCTATATTTGTAATTCAATATTATTAATATGGAACAATTTTTAGTATCAGCCCGAAAGTACCGCCCACAAACGTTCAAAGATGTTGTAGGCCAAGCGGCAATTACTAATACATTGCTAAATGCAATAGAAAATAACCACTTAGCCTCTTCACTCTTATTCACAGGACCTAGAGGAGTTGGAAAAACAACTTGCGCGAGAATTTTAGCCCGAAAAATAAACCAACCTGGGTATGATGATCCTACAGAGGATTTTGCTTTTAATGTTTTTGAATTAGATGCTGCCTCCAACAATGGCGTTGATGAAATGCGTAATCTCATTGATCAAGTCAGAATTCCTCCTCAAACAGGGCAGTTTAAAGTTTATATTATAGATGAGGTTCACATGTTGTCAGCTGCGGCTTTTAACGCTTTTTTAAAGACATTAGAAGAACCTCCAAAGCATGCTATTTTCATATTAGCAACAACAGAAAAACAAAAAATAATCCCAACAATTTTATCGCGTTGTCAGATATTTGACTTTAAACGAATTACTGTTCAAGATGCGAAAGAACATTTAGCCGAAGTTGCCAGAAGCCAAAATATTGAATTTGAGGATGATGCTTTACACATTATTGCGCAAAAAGCAGATGGCGCTATGCGAGATGCTTTATCTATTTTTGATCGTGTGGTTTCTTTTTGCGGCAATAACCTAACTCGTTTAGCTGTAACGGAAAATTTGAATGTTTTAGATTATGAGACCTACATCAACATGACTGATTTGATAGTAGGCAACAAAATACCTGAAGTTTTATTGGCCTACAACGATATTATTAACAAAGGTTTTAATGGCCATCATTTTATTGCTGGATTAGCCTCTCATTTTAGAGATCTTTTGGTAGCACAA
>CAMDSN010000066.1 GCA_945907225.1 Flavobacterium psychrophilum
TTGAAATAGAACCATCTTTTTTGGTACCATCAGGATTGAATTTTAGTTCGCTTTTTCCACGCGTACTAAAATCTGCATATTCTTTAGTTGCCATCAAACTTGTGGCATTTACCCCAACAGCCAGAATAACTGCAACAGCAAATGTTCCGATGATTTTCAGCAATGATTTTAAATCTTTTTTCTGATAAAGTTCGTACACAAAAAAGAAACCCATAACTATCAAAAGCATCAACAAATAGTAGGTCATTTGAAAGTGATTGGCCGTAATTTCTAGCGCAACTGCCAACATCGTGACGATACCACCCACCAAATATTTTTTTTGGAAAACTAAAATGAATCCTGCGACCACAAATGGCATATACCCAATTGCATGTGCTTTTGCGTTATGTCCGACACCAATTATAACAATGAGATATGTTGATAATCCGAACGCGAGGGCACCAAAGAATGCCTTTAGAGGATCTATTCGAAGAACCAACATCAAAGCATAAAAACCCAAAAAGTATAGAAAAAGATAATCTGCAGGGCGAGGAAGAAATCGAATAGCGTTATCCAACATCCCAATAAAGTCATTTGGGTAATTTGCTCCCGCTTGATAGGTTGGCATCCCGCAAAATGACGAATTGGTCCAGTAGGGTTCGGCATTGTTTTCTTCTCTAAAATCAATTTGTTCTTTAGCCATTCCGGTATATTTCACAATATCAGATTGGAATATTTTTTTACCTTGTACGACAGGGTAGAAGTAAACGATCGAAATAACGATAAAACCTAGAATAGCCAGAGCGTGCGGAAATAATTTCTGAAGATGCTTCATTAAATAGATTTTGTAATTAATTTATTATTGGTCTCCTATTTGATTTCTTCAAAATCAATATACTCTCCAACAATTTTCTTTTCTTTCGTTTTTGTTGTTTTTTTTCCACCATTAGTTTGGTTTTCGGATGTTTGGTCATGAGTTGTATTTTGGCTTTGATAGTTTTTGTGTTGTTTTTCAAATTGTTGCGCCGCTTTTTCGGCGATTTTCTTTACTAAAAAAGGTAAAAATAAACGAGCTAAAAATTTCATTACATAGTAAAATATGATAATGAAAAGTAGTGTATTAATTAGCCCCGAAAATGAAGCGGTTTCCATGCGTATTTTTTTTTGGCAAAAATACTAAATTTCGTAATTTAAATTTCGCTTTAACTTCTAAATAAATAATAATTATACTACTTTTGAATGAATAATATTGTAATAGTAGTTATTTGATTTATGATTAAATTTAAAATATTCCTTAGTTTTTGTTGTTTGTTAATTACTTCAATTCACTATGCACAATATACTGATATTATTAATTCTAATAGACCTGGTAAATCTATGTCGGCATTTTCTGTTGGTAAATCGGTAATGCAGGCTGAGGTTGGTTTGTATGGTGTGAAAGAAGATCATAATTTGCTACGCTATGAGGCCCAAGGTTTTGGCACTGAGCTTGACGCTCGATATGGCGCTTTTTTTGATCAGTTTGAATTTATTTTAAATACTCAATATCAATATGATTGGTACGCAGCTCCTCTGATAAATGATACGCGAGGTGGATTTAAAAATGTAACTTTAGGGGCTAAATATCTTGTTTATGACCCTTTTATTAAACAAGATAAACCAAACTTTTTAAGTTGGAAAGCCAATCACCAATTTAGTTGGAAACAATTTATTCCTGCAGTTGCAGTTTATGCAGGTATTAACTTAAATTTTGGAAAAAATCCCTATACTTTTCCTGAAGATAAAAGTTTGAGTCCAAAAGTTATGCTTATTACGCAACATCATTTTGGGAGCAAATGGGTTTGGGTAAATAATATTATTGCCGATAAGTATTTTACACAGTATCCATCATTGGGTCTTGTCTCTACTTTAACTCGTGGGTTTAATATGCGTTGGTCAGGTTTTATGGAGTTTCAAGGTTATAAAAGTGATTGGTATGCCGATACAGTATTTAGGTTAGGAACAGCTTATTTAGTTCGAGAGAATATACAATTGGATTGTTCATTCACTAAAAATGTAAAAGACACACCTGCTTTACTTTTAGCAAACGTTGGAATGGCTTGGCGTTTTGACAATAATTATGAAACGAATTACAAAAGGGTAAAGCAAGACAAAAAGAAAGTCAAAAATAAATCCAAGAAGCGCAAAGACCAAGTTGAATTAGAAAAGACAAAATAATGATTACAATAGTAGAAGCCATATCCAAAAAATCAATTTCAACTTTTGTCAATTTTCCTTTTACGCTTTACAAAAATCATCCGTATTGGGTACCTCCTCTGATATCAGACGAAATAAAAACCTTCGATAAGAATATAAATCCAGTTTTTGAGACTGCTGAGGCTTTTTTCTATCTTGCCTATATAGATAATAAAATTGTTGGTAGAATTGCAGCAATCATCAATTGGGAAGAAGTAAATAAACAACAAAAAAGGAAAGTACGTTTTGGTTGGTGGGATGTTATAGATGATATTGATGTTACAAAAGCACTTCTTGAAAAAGTAAGAGAATTGGGTAAGCAAAATGACCTAGAATATATTGAGGGACCGATGGGATTTTCAAACTTAGATAAAGTTGGTGTTTTGACCGAGGGATTTGATGAAATAGGTACTATGATTACCTGGTATAATTATCCCTATTATGCCAAGCATCTAGAGCAATTAGGGTTTGTCAAGGAAAAAGAATATATAGAAAGTAAATTTCCATTTTCAAATGTTAAACCAGAACTTTTTCAAAAAGCGAGTGAGTTAATTAAAAAGCGTTTTGAATTAAAGTCACTTAGTTTTACCAAGAGTAAAGAAATAATGCCTTTTGTAGATGAAATGTTCGATTTGTTTAATTTCGCTTATGCAGATTTGTCTTCATTTGTTGCCATCACTGATGTCCAAAAGAATTACTTCAAGGAAAAGTACATCAACTTAATTAACCCTGAGTACATCAAATTTGTAATGGATAAAGACCATAATATGATTGCGTTTTGTATCGTAATGCCTAGTTTTTCTGTAGCGCTTCAAAAGGCAAAAGGCAGGTTATTTCCGTTTGGGTTTTATCATATGCTGAAAGCAAAAAAAGAAAGTAAGGATGTTTTATTTTATTTAATTGGAATTAATCCAAAATACCAAAGTAAAGGAGTCACTGCAATTATATTTGATGAATTCTATAAAACATTTTCAGAGAAAGGAATTGAGAATTGTATTCGAACGCCCGAGTTAGAGGAGAACCATGCCATTCATAACATTTTCAAACATTTTGACCCAGGAGTAGCATTCAGGAGAAGGAGAACCTACAAAAAAGATCTTTAGCTATTGATAGTTTTACTAATTATTATTGGTTATTTCCTGAATCTTGTTTTTGTAAATAGATAATGAGATGCCAACTAAAAGCGATACCGCAATAAAGCAAAGGGATATCCATTCGGGTAATTTGTAAAAATGAATTGCTAACATTTTAACTCCCACAAAACCTAAAATAGCAATAAGACTATATTCTAAGTAGTCAAATTTAGCTAACATGTTGGCTAAAAAGAAATACATAGACCGCAATCCAAGAATAGCAAAAATATTTGAACTAAAAACCAAGAAAGGATCGGATGTTATTGCTAAAATTGCTGGTACACTATCCAATGCAAATAACATGTCCATCACTTCAATTACAATTAGTGCAACAAAAAGTGGAGTCGCATGATTGATGTTATTGATTTTTATGAAAAAGTGTTCTTTTTCGTTTTGACTCGTAATAGGTATGATTTTTCCAATCAAACGATAGGCAAATGATTTTTTTGGGTTAAACTCTTCGTCCTCTTTTTTAAATAACATTTTAAGGGCTGTAAATACTAGAAATGCACCAAATAAATAGGTCATCCAACTAAATTTATTAATCAAAATTACGCCAAAAAATATCATGACACCTCTAAAGAAAATAGCGCCTAAAATCCCCCAAAACAAGATGCTATGCTGATACTTTTGTGGAATTTTGAAAGAACTAAAGATGATTGCGATAATAAATATATTATCTATACTTAATGACAACTCAATTAAATATCCTGTGATGTATTTTAAACTTGCGACATTAGGTTTGATGTTAGTAGGATTAGCAATCCAATTATTAGCGTATAACCAATATACAACTCCAGAAAATGCAAAAGAAAGCACAACCCAAAAAATAGTCCACAAACTGGCTTCTTTTGAACTAATGATGTGTGGTGTTTTATTAAAAACACCTAGGTCTAATGCAAGAAAAATAAATATAGCAAATAAGAAAATTCCCCAAACTAGCATAAATTCTAATTTTTCACAAATATAGCAGTTTGTATCGTTAGATATAATTATATGCTATTTTATCTTAAATTTATTTAATTATGTTTATTTTTTATTTTACCCATAAAAAATAGGGGGTATATTAATAAATAAATTAAATATTTATATATTTGCCAATTAATAATAGGGTATTAATTTAAAAATAAAAATTTATGACAACTTTTCGTTTTCAAGCATTGAAGGATGCATCTGGTAGAAAACCTGTAAAATTTGAAGAATCTGGTAGAAAATCTGATCTTTTTGGTTTAAATGTATTTAACGATAAAGCTATGAAGCAGTATCTAACATCTGATGCTCATAAAGGTGTTCGTGATGCTGTTGAACACGGAGTAAAAATTGATAGAAAACTTGCCGATTATATTGCAATGGGAATGAAAGAATGGGCGTTGTCAAGAGGCGTTACTCATTACACCCATTGGTTTCAACCTTTGACAGGTTCTACAGCTGAAAAACACGATGCTTTTTTTGAGACTTCTTATGATGGAACAAGCCCTGTAGAAAAATTTGGAGGCGGGCAATTGGTACAACAAGAACCAGACGCGTCTTCCTTTCCAAATGGAGGAATTAGAAATACATTTGAAGCACGAGGTTACACAGCTTGGGATCCTACATCACCAGCTTTTATATTTGGAACAACATTATGTATACCAACTGTTTTTATTTCCTACACGGGTGAAGCTTTGGATTATAAAACACCACTTTTAAGAGCACTTAATGCAATTGATGACGCTGCTACGGAGGTTTGTAAATACTTTGATAAAAATGTAAAAAAAGTGACCGCAACATTAGGTTGGGAACAGGAGTATTTTTTAGTTGATTCTTCTTTAGCAAATTCAAGACCTGATTTAGTCATGACAGGCAGAACATTGCTTGGTCACACCTCTGCTAAAGGACAACAGTTAGATGATCATTATTTCGGATCAATTCCGTCACGTGCCCTAAATTATATGCGTGAATTAGAAGAAGAATGTATGTTACTCGGAATTCCAGTTAAAACAAGACACAATGAGGTAGCTCCAAATCAATTTGAATTGGCTCCGATTTTTGAAGAAACTAATCTGGCTGTTGACCATAACTCTTTGTTGATGGACGTGATGTCTAAAGTTGGTGAACGACATGATTTTAAAGTTTTATTTCATGAAAAACCATTTCAAGGCGTAAACGGTTCGGGTAAACACAACAATTGGTCTTTAGCTACTGATACCGGTGTTAATTTATTATCTCCTGGTAAAACGCCGATGAGTAATTTACAATTTTTATCTTTTTTTATTAATACTATTAAAGCTGTTCATGAATATGAAGAATTACTTCGTGCTGCAATAGCAACAGCTAGTAACGATCATAGATTAGGCGCAAATGAAGCTCCGCCTGCCATCATTTCTGTTTTTATTGGACAACAATTAACAAAAGTTTTAGCCGAATTAGAAGGAGTAACAAAAGGGAAATTATCTCCAGAAGAGAAAACAGATTTAAAATTGAATGTTGTTGGTAAAATTCCGGAAGTAATTTTAGATAATACAGATAGAAATCGAACTTCCCCTTTTGCATTTACAGGGAATAAATTTGAATTCCGTGCCGTTGGTTCGTCTGCCAATTGTGCAAATGCTATGACTACTTTAAATTCAATTGTAGCTAAACAACTAAAAGCATTTAAAAATGAAGTTGATTCCTTAATTGAAGAAAAGGATTTAAAGAAGGATGAAGCAATTTTTAATGTTTTGAGAGAATACATAAAAGAGACAAAAAACATTCTATTTGAAGGTGATGGATATAGTGAGGCATGGGAAATTGAGGCGAAAAAACGAGGATTAAGTAATCATAAAACAACTCCAACTGCTTTAAAAGCTAAAGTATCAAAAAAAGCACTTGATTTATTTATGGAATTAAATGTTATGAATCATGTAGAAGTTGAGGCGCGTTATGAAATAGAATTAGAAGAATACACTAAAAAAATTCAAATAGAAGGTAGAGTTTTAGGAGATATTGCACGTAATCATGTTATTCCAACGGCTATTCGTTACCAAAATACATTGATTGAAAATGTTAGAGGATTGAAAGAAATATTTGGTAAAGAGTATGAGAAAATTGCAAAAGAACAGATTTCTTTAATTAAAGAAATTTCATCTCATATTGAAGGTATTAATACTAAAGTTGAAGAAATGACGGAGGCTCGTAAAAAAGCGAATGCACTTACAGATGCTCAAAAAATGGCTGAAATGTATTGTGATAAAGTGAAACCTTATTTTGACGTAATCAGAAATCACTGTGATAAACTTGAGCTCCTGGTAGACGACGAAATTTGGACCTTAACCAAATATAGAGAGCTACTATTTACAAGGTAATTTCATAAATATAGTTTTTTAAACACCCTTCAGTTTTTTAAAATTGTTGGGTGTTTTTGTTTAAAATAATGTAATTTCGTTTTTACATATTTCATTATGAATAGAAGCTTGTATATTTTAGTGTTTTGTATAGTGACCAATTTTGTGTTTTCTCAAGAACAGTTTGCGCTTTTTTTTAATTCAAATAAGTTTGAATTGGAAATCAAAGAAAACAATAGGCTTCAAAATTGGATTTCAGAAAACAGGAAGGCCAAAATTCTCTCAATCCACGGTTTTACTGACGAAGATGGTAGTAACGGATATAATGACACCCTAGCTCAAAAACGGGTTGACCATATTTATAAATTACTAAATAATCAAATCAAAATAAGAGATGATTTTAAAACGATTACTTTTGGGGAACGTTTTGTTCAATCTAAAAATAAATCTGAAAACCGAAAAGTAATTATTTATTATATTCTCGAAAAAGACTTCTTTAGAGAAAATGAAATTCTAAACATTAAAGAAAAAAGCATTATTTTAGAAACAAAAGAGGATATAGTTTATCCCGAAGTGCTAGTGTATGAAAATCCCAACGGAACGAAATCTGAATTTAAACTGGATGTGGATTTCATGAAGAAGATTGCTGACGCTCCTCTTGGTGAGAAGCTAAAAATTGATAATTTGAATTTCGTAATAAATACGTTTGCTGTTGTGCCAGAATCTAGAAGTAAAATGTTTGAATTGCTTTTAGTACTTCAAAAAAATCCGAAATTAAAAATAGAGATTCATGGGCATTTATGTTGTGTCTCTCAAGACCGAAAAGATTTGTCTACACAGAGAGCCAAAGCCATAAAAAACTTTTTAGTTTATCACAACATAAGCCCAGACAGGTTGTCATTTAAGGGTTTTGGTAGTACAGCTCCATTGTATCTTTTACCTGAAAAAGACGAATTAGAACGCGCCGCCAATCGTAGAGTCGAAATTTTAATTGTTGAGAAATGATGAAATGGTATATTTTTTTTATAGTAATTCTATTCTCCTTTAAGTCCCTTGGACAAAAAGAAGTACAAGTTTTTTTTGATTTTAACGAAGATTTTCCAAATCAAAACTCAATACTAGAATTAAATGAATGGATTGCTAAGAATAAAGATATAGAGATTACTAAGTTACTCGGATTTTGCGATAGTATCGATTCAAAGGAATATAATATTCAACTCGCAACAAGAAGAATTGAAAGCATACAAGTTTTACTATCTAAAAGTGGTTTGAAATTTAATAAAAATTTAGAGAAAACCCCATTTGGAAAAGATTTCAAACAATCAAAAATACAAGCAGAAAATAGAAAAGTAATTATTAGTTATAAAGAGCCAATACTACTTCTTCAGGAAAGCGAACTTTCAAAAAGAATAAAATCTTCAAAAATTGGTGATTTTATTACCTTAGAGAATATATATTTTTACAATAATTCTGCCCGAATATTACCAAGATCGCAGCCAACATTGTATGACTTACTTTGTGCTTTGGAGGAGAATCCAAAATTGAAAATTGAGATACAAGGGCATATCTG
>CAMDSN010000067.1 GCA_945907225.1 Flavobacterium psychrophilum
AAACCATAAAAGATACAGAAGAAATGTGTTTGGGAGGCAAGCTAACAATTCCGTTTATAGCTACTGAAGATATACATTTCAATAGAAATTTTCTTCCTTTTCATGCAAACGGATTAAAGTTTACAGCAATTTTAGTCGACAATAGTGACTATACTGCTACCTTCTACTCTATTGGTGGTGGATTTGTTGTAAAAGAAGAACGAATTAATGCAAAGAAGAAGTCGGAAATAAAATGCGCATTTCCTTTTCCTATTCAAAATGCCGAAGCGCTTTTGCAATTTACAATACAACAAAAGAAATCTGTTGCAGAAATTGTATATGAGAATGAAAAATCAATGCGAAGTGAAATAGCGATTCACAATGAAATAATACGAATTTGGGACACCATGCTAGAATGCATGTATATCGGATGCCACTCTGAGGGAATACTCCCAGGTGGACTAAATGTTAGAAGACGCGCCTTCGATATGCATCAAGGATTAATTGGGTTAGCAAATTATGAAAATCCTTCTCAATGGCTTGATTGTATTCGAAAAACTGAAGTGAAGTTTAGGCAAATTCTAAAATGGGTTTCATGTTTTGCTTTGGCTGTTAATGAAGTTAATGCCGCTTTGGGCAGGGTTGTAACTGCACCAACAAATGGAAGTGCTGGAGTAATTCCCGCTGTTCTAATGTATTATTTGGTTATTGAAAATCATGCTGCTGGTGAACCTGAAATAAAAAAATTCTTGCTGGTTGCCGGTGAAATTGGCAGTATTTTCAAAAAAGGAGCTACAATATCCGCAGCAATGGGCGGATGCCAAGCCGAAATTGGCGTCTCCTCCGCTATGGCCGCAGCAGCTCTTTGTGAAGTTATGGGTGGAACACCCGAACAAGTTCTAATGGCTGCAGAAATAGCTATGGAACACCATCTTGGGATGACTTGTGACCCAATTGGCGGTTTGGTTCAAATACCTTGTATTGAAAGAAATACCATGGGTGCAATAAAAGCAATAAATGCAGCAGAACTTGCCCTAGAAACAGATGCTAAAAATGCTAAAGTACCCCTTGACAAGGTAATTGAAACCATGTGGAAGACCGCAGGAGATATGAATTCTAAGTATAAAGAAACTTCAGAGGGCGGGCTTGCAGTTGCAGTAAATATGTCTGACTGTTAATATTTAAGCCATTTTATTAATTCTTTCCAAGTTGGTTTTTTCCCATACATCAAAATACCAACTCGGTATATTTTTGAAGCAAACCAAACTACTCCGAGGAACGTTAAAAAAAGTAATACAACTGATACAATAATTTGCCAAAGTGGTACGCCAAAAGGTATGCGCATCATCATAACGATTGGAGAAGTTAATGGAATAATTGAAAAAACCGTCGCAATCGTTCCGTGTGGATCATTTATAACAGTAAAGAAACCTATATACACTCCCAAGATCAAAGGCATGATGATTGGCAACAAGAACTGTTGAGAATCTGTTTCATTGTCAACAGCTGCACCAATTGAGGCATAGAAAGAACTATATAAAAAGTATCCTCCTATGAAATAAATGATAAAAGAAATTAAAATAGTAGCAATAGGAAGATTCCACATCTCTTGAATATATATACCAATGGAATTATCAGTAACCATTGATATATTTTGTGAATTAACACTAACAGGAACACCCGTTTGAATGCCATACACACCTGAAATAATAAACAATGCCGATAAACCCAAAATAACCCAAATTAAAAATTGTAAAATTCCGGCCAATGAAGTACCAATAATTTTACCCATCATTAATTGAAACGGTTTAACAGAAGAAATAATAACTTCAATAATTCGAGATGTTTTCTCTTCAATGACACTTCGCATAACCATGTTTCCATAAAGAATTATAAACATCATAATTAAATAACCGAAAGCCCCTCCTATAATTACCTTAAGTTCGTTTAAACCTTTAAGTGATTCTTCCCCCGTTGATTTTTGAATATTAATAAGGACATCTGCCTTTGCGTTTTTAATTTTATCAATATCTAATCCAGCTTTATTTAAATTATCATCGGTTATTTTAGTTGAAATAACAGCCTCTAAACTTTCTATAAATGAGGTGCTTGGGCTTTCATTTGAAATGTATTGAATGTTTTTTTGAAGTTGAGAATTAGATGAAGCATTTGGTATTATCAACAAACCTTCGTAAGCTTCACTATTGATACTATCCCTCAAAATTTTTAAATCTACAGACGATAAATCTAAAAATTTATATTCTTCATCATTTTTAAATTCCCTAGTATAATGCCCCGATTTATCATGAATTGCTATCGTTTTCAATTCGGATTTCATAGTGCTTAAATAGCCAACAAATACGCCAATACCAACAAACAATAACGGACTTAAAAAAGTCATTACAATAAATGATTTATTGCGCACTTTGGCTATGAATTCTCTTTTTATAATAAGTGCTAACTTGCTCATCGTTTGTCTTTATGGTATGATTTAATAAAATAAAACAACTTTATTTTTGGTAATTATTCAGTGACTGTTTGTATAAAAATATCATTCATACTGGGTATTTTCTCAACAAAATGGGTAACTTGACCATTTTTAACTAAGATATTTAAAAGCTCGTTTGGAAGATAATTTCCGATCTTTATTTCTAATTTCAATTCTTCATTTAGAGACTTGAAGTTAGTTTGACTTAATGTAAATTTTTGCGACAAATCAAACATCAAACCTTCAATATTATTAGATAAAATTCCAACATCATAGCTATTGGTTCTGAATTGCTTTTTTACATCCATAAGCTTCCCATCAAGGAGTTTATTGGATTTATGAATTAAAGCTATATGATCACACATTTCTTCTACGCTTTCCATTCTGTGGGTAGAAAAAATAACCGTTGTGCCTTGTTTATTCAATTCAATAATTTCATCTTTTATCAAATTTGCGTTAACCGGATCAAATCCAGAAAAAGGCTCATCAAGGATTAGTAATTTGGGTTTATGAAGTACCGTGACTACAAATTGAATTTTTTGGGCCATTCCTTTCGACAGCTCTTGAATTTTCTTATTCCACCAACCCTCAATTTCTAATCGTTTAAACCAATAATCCAATTGAACCTTAGCCTCGTTTTTAGACAATCCTTTTAACTGGGCTAAATACAAGCATTGTTCACCAACTTTCATTGTTTTATATAACCCTCGTTCTTCGGGCATATATCCAATTACTGAAACATGCTCGGGCTTCAGACGTTCACCGTCTAAAATTATATCACCACTATCGGGTAAAGTGATTTGATTTATAATTCGGATTAAAGAGGTTTTCCCGGCCCCATTTGGGCCTAATAGTCCAAATATACTTCCATGAGGAACGTTTATGGATATTTCATTTAAAGCGGTATAATTCCCATACTGCTTAAAAACCTTATTTACTTCTAGAATAGTATTCATTCCAAATTTTATTTTATTTCAACGAAAAACCAATAACAAATAGGATGTAAAAGTAAGCAATAAGTGCTAAAATGAATTAAAATATTACAAAAAAACCCACCCTAATTAATGAATAAGGATGGGAAAATTGCTATGAAAAGAAATTACCTGTTTAGGTAAGGTTTGAATATAATAATTATTTAAAATTATGAAAACATATCTTTTACTTTTTCAAAAAACGACTTGTCATCTTTCTCTGGATTTGGCATAAAATTGTCGTCAGTCAAATATTTTTCAAAAAACTGACGCTGGTCCTTGCTAAGTGTTTTGGGTGTCCAAACATTAATATGCACTAACAAGTCACCGTTTCCGTAACTATTTATACTTGGAATTCCTTTGCCTTTGAGTCTTAAAATTTTTCCTGATTGTATTCCTTCTTCTAGTTTAATTCTAACCTTTCCATTTACTGCTTCTATTTCTTTTGATATTCCGAGAGCAGCTTCTGCAAAACTGATATACAAATCAAAATGTAAATTCTCACCTTCACGTTTTAAAAATGGATGCTCTAATTCCTCAATGGCTACTATCAAATCACCCGGCACTCCATTTCCAGGAGCATCATTACCTTTTCCGGAAACTTTTAATTGCATCCCATCAACAACACCAGCAGGAATTTTGATTGAAACAGTCTCATCTTCCAAAAGCATACCTTGTGAGTCTGCGTTAGTGGGCTTGCTCTCTATTGTTTGTCCAGCACCACCACAAGAGCTACAAGTCGTTGCCGACTGCATTCTGCCTAAAATAGTATTTGTAACTCTCAAAACTTGACCTTGCCCATTACACGTTTGGCAAACTCTATATTTTACACCCGGAGCTTGAATTTTTCTTTTTACTTTAACTTTTTTCTCAACACCATTAGCAATTTCCTCTATAGACAATTTTACTTTAATTCGAAGATTACTTCCTTTAACCCTTCTTTGACCACCGGAACTTCCGCCAAATCCACCAAAAGCACCACCGAAAATATCTCCAAATTGGCTAAAAATATCGTCCATATTCATATGTTGGCCCCCGCCAAAACCACCAGCTCCATCAAATGCAGCGTGACCATACTGATCATATTTGGCTTTTTTATTGGAGTCACTTAAAACTTCATAGGCCTCAGCGGCAATTTTAAAATTTTCCTCAGCTTGCTTATTACCCGGATTTTTATCTGGATGGAATTCAATTGCTTTTTTTCGGTATGCTTTTTTTATTTCTTCTGCTGAGGCACTTTTTGAAACGCCTAATATTTCGTAAAAGTCTTTTTTGCTCATAATATTTTAAATTTAGACGAGAATTAATTACCTAAAACAACTTTTGGAAAACGTATTATTTTGTCCCCTAATCTGTATCCCTTTTCAATAACATCAACGATTTTTCCTTTAAGATCTTCTGATGGTGATGGAATTTGAGTTATCGCTTCCGCAAAATCAGCATCAAAAATATCTCCTTGTTTTATCTCAACTAGCTCTAACCCCTTTGACACCAATGTGCTTTTTAACTTATCATGAATCAATTCAACTCCTTTTAACAAGACCTCGTCTTTTGATTTTAAAATTTCTATCATTGCCCTGTCAAAATCGTCTAAAATTGGTAATAATGCTATTAAAACATCTTGATTGGCAGTTTTAAACAACTCCATTCTTTCTTTTGAAGTTCTTCTTTTGAAATTCTCAAATTCAGCAAAAAGACGCAAAAACTTATCCTTTTCATTTGCTAATTCTTCCTGTAATTTTTCCTCAACAGACAACTCAGGAGCAGACTCCATTTCACTAACATTATTCTCTACTGTATTTTCATCAACTATGGCTTCTTTATCTTTATTTTCAGTATTCATTGACTTTTTATTTTTAAAAATATTTTTCATTTTTTTTCAGTATTGCTAGTTTGCAAAAGTACTGCCATTTCTTTAATAATGTCAAATTGTCATAAATTTTGTTTACTAAGATCATAAAGAGAAAAAAATAAAATCCCTTTAAAAATATTAGTATTTAATCTATAAGAATCAAGTCAGGAGAAATATTATTATTCAGAAAAAATAGCGGTGATAGCTTGCTGTACTTTAGGAAATTTAAAATCAAAACCAATGTCAATTATTTTTTGAGCGCTCAATAGCTTACTTGAAAATAAAATAGAACTCATCTCGCCAAGCATAAATCGTAAGACAAATTTTGGAATGTTGGGTAAAAAGAGAGGTTTGCCAAGTGTTGATGCAATAATTTTTGTTAAATCTTTATTAGTTACGGGTTCAGGTGAAACTGCATTAAATACTCCGCTTAAAGCATTTTCAATTGCGAAAAAATAGAGCGCAACCAAATCTTTTAAGTGTATCCATGACTGAATTTGATTGCCATTACCTAAAGCTGCACCGAAACCCATTTGAATTGGCTTTGCCATTTGAGGTAAAGCTCCGCCGGTTTTAGAAAAAACAATCCCTGTTCTTAACTTACATACTTTTATACCTAATTCTTCAAAAACATCAACGCTTTCTTCCCACTGCTTGACTACATTTGAAAGAAATCCTTCATCAATTTCAGTAGTTGTTTCATCATAAACTTTTGTATAACCTTCAGGATATATTGCTGTTCCCGATGCGCAAATTAGCTGTTTTATAGAATTGGGTTTTGTCTTCACCAAATTATATAGTAATTGACTTGATAAAATTCTACTTTCAAGGATTTCGGCTTTGTATTCTTTTGTCCAGCGTTTAGCAATATTGGCTCCTGCTAAATGCACAATAACATCAACGCCTTGCAGGCAATTTTCATCAATACTATTTTGCTTCAAATTCCAATAAAATCCTTTACAATTTTGACTTTCTTTTATTTTTGTTTTTGCTGTGGTTAAATAATGAACCGTATGGTTCTTGGATAAAATTAAATTAGTCAATTCCTTCCCAATTAGGCCTGTAGCCCCAGTAATAAGTATCTTCATTTTCATAATTTTTGCTAAAGTTACTTCAAGATCTAAAATCATAAAGTAATTAGGCAGAGTTTAACTATTGTTTACGATCTCACTGCAATACTCCATTCGAAATGCATTTCAGAAACAACCTCCCCTTTTTCGTTTTTCCCTTCCGCTTTTAAGATTATTTTTTGAGTTACCTTGGTGTTTACTAACTCATTTATAGCCCCTGACACCAATAAACCGTCATTGCAAACAAACGTAATTGTGCCCGTAGCTTTTTTAGTAAAAATCGACTTGCTTTGAGTGACTAACATAGACAAATTAGAATCTGAGGTTTTACTATATGACATGACTAAAGCTCCTGTTGAGAGTTCAGCTGCCATTGCTTGAACAGCAAAATATATTGAATTAAATGGGTTTTTATTAAACCAATTATGCCTAACAGTAACAACACATCTGTCTTCATCAATATACTTCACACGTACACCACAAAAAAAAGCAGCTGGTAAATTAAAAAGTAAAAAAGTATTAATCTTTGTTTTGGAATATATCATAACCCGTTGGGTGTAATTATTTATTATGGCTAATTTATTCTAAATTGTCACTTTGAGCTTGTCGAAATGTATCCTTTTTAATGTCTTCGACAAGCTCAGACTGACATTTTTGTTCTAATTGAATATAAATTTCCAGCGAAAAATCTATTAATAAAAGATTTTGATTAATTACACCCAACGGGTTATATCATATTTAATAAATAATCTAAATTAGTGTAAAATAATTTAGAAATAGCATTTAAAAAAAGCATCCTTTTTTAAAATATAAAATTGTTTTTCTTTTTTTAATCGGTTAATACAAATGATAGAAGATAATATGTTCGGCATATCTTAAATTTGATGTTTTTTTTCTATTTTTGACAAAACTCTTATATTAAATAGTATGAAAAAAATAATTATAGTATGTTCCCTTCTATTAACCGTGGTCTGCTTAGCTCAAAACAAACAAAAGGTTAAAGGATCAAAAATTGTAAAAATAGAGCAAAAACAAATTGATGAATTTGAAACGCTGGAGGTACAGGATAATTTAGACATATCTTTGTTCAAAGGAAGTCAATCAGCTGTTGAAATTGAGGCAGATGATAATTTGATACCTTTTGTAGAATGTACTTTGGAAGGAAAAAACCTCAAAATTTCTACCTCAAAAGCTATTTCCAGTTATAAAAAATTAAGTGTTCGTGTTACTTACACTGACAATTTTAATATGCTTATTGCAAAGGATGAAACAAACATAACGGTATTAGCTGATTTAATTTTAGACACAATTACATTCAAATGTTATGACAATACTAAATTATTTTTAAATGCTAAAACAAAAAACTTTGTATTATTAGCAAACGATAAAACAAAAACAGAATTAAATTTGAAATCTGAAAAAACAACAATTGAAACGAGTAAAAACGCCCAATTAAAAGCATTAGTTTCTTCCGATGAAATGAAATTTGACATGTATCAAAAGTCATTTGCTGAACTAGAAGGTGATGTAATTGATTTAAAACTAAGATTAGACAACAATACGGACTTCACCGGAAGAAAATTAACAGCAAAAAATGCTACTTTGGAAGTTGGAGGATATACGAAAACTAGTATTATTGTAAGCGAAAATCTATCTATTGATGCTTCAGGGGATAGTGAAATAGAATTGTATGGTAACCCTTTGAAAATTGAAATAAAGAATTTTAAAGACACGAGTACACTTCGGAAAAAGCAAATAAAAAAGTAA
>CAMDSN010000068.1 GCA_945907225.1 Flavobacterium psychrophilum
GCGCCTTTAGCCAAAGAGAATTTAATTACTTGTAAAAATTTATTAAGTATGAATTCTGGGTTAGATGACACTTTGGGTGATGATGTTTCTCCAACTAATCTTCAATATATAACAGACGCTGGCAATAGATGGGCTTATCATAATGTGTATGTGAAATTGCAAGACGTTGTAGAACAAACTACAGGACAAAGCTGGAATAATTATTTCAACACCAAGTTACGAGATAAAATTGGGATGAGTCCAAGTGGCCTTTGGTATACAGGAACTGGAGTTAATTTAGGTTTAAAAATTTATTTTAGTAATACCCGTAGTATGGCAAGATTTGGATTATTAGCATTAAATAAAGGAAACTGGAATGGCCAACAAATAGTAAACAAAACCTATTTTGATCAAGCCACAACAACCTCTCAAAATTTAAATCAGGCTTACGGATTTTTATGGTGGATAAATGGAAAATCTTCATATCGATTACCTCAAACACAATTATTATTTAATGGAAGTCTAATTGCAACAGCTCCAAACGATATGTATTGTGCGTTAGGTAAAGATGATCAAAAAATCTATGTAATTCCTAGTAAAAAAATGGTAGTCATCAGAATGGGAGATGCAGCAGATTCTGAAAATTTGGCTTTATCTAATTTTGACGAAACGCTTTGGACAAAGATTAGCACTTTATATCAGTAAAATTATTTTTTATTAAAAAAGCGAATAAATGCGAAAACCAAAATAAAAAATGCAATTACGCTAAGCGTAATAAAAATACTTGGAAAAGATTGCTCTATAAAATAAGTTACAACTGCAATACAAACTACTAATACTAGTAACTTTAAAAACGGAGATTTCATAAATAGTGGGTGTTTTATTTATTTAAAAAACGAATCAACAAATTCAAATTTGTTAAAAACCTGCAAATCCTCAATTCCTTCGCCAACTCCAATATATTTAACTGGAATTTGAAACTGATCTGATATTCCAATAACAACCCCACCTTTGGCAGTTCCGTCAAGTTTTGTAACCGCTAAACATGTTACTTCGGTTGCCGCCGTGAATTGAGTTGCTTGTTCAAAAGCATTTTGACCTGTAGAACCATCCAAAACTAATAATACGTCATGAGGAGCGTCATCGAGCACTTTTTGCATCACTCTTTTAACTTTTGTTAATTCGCTCATCAAATTTACTTTATTGTGCAATCGACCTGCTGTATCAATAATAACAATATCTGCATTTTGTGTGACCGCACTTTGTAAAGTATCAAATGCAACAGAAGCTGGATCGCTACCCATTTGTTGCTTAACTATCGGAATTCCAACACGATCAGCCCAAATTTGAAGTTGATCAATTGCCGCAGCTCTAAACGTATCAGCCGCGCCAAGAACTACTTTGTAGCCCGCTTTCTTAAATTGGAATGCCAATTTACCTATGGTAGTAGTTTTTCCAACGCCATTCACGCCAACAACCATAATAACGTAGGGTCTTTTATTGGCAGGAACTGTAAACTCTGTTTCTTCCCCCGATTTTGTTTCCGATAAAAGACCCGCAATTTCTTCACGCAGAATCTTATTCAATTCATCGGTTCCCATATATTTATCATTAGAAACTCGATCTTCTATTCGCTTTATAATTTTGAGTGTAGTGGCAACACCAACATCAGACGAAACCAAAACTTCTTCCAGGTTGTCTAAAACTTCATCGTCAACTTTAGATTTTCCAGCAACAGCTTTTGTTAGTTTGGATAAAAAAGTGGTTTTAGTTTGTTCTAAACCTTTATCTAAAGTTTGCTTCGCCTGTTCGCTTATGCTCGGGTCTTTTTTTTCGGAGGAAAATATTCTTTTAAAAAAACTCATTTCAAATGTATTTCTTTACCTTATTATTATTAAAACAGATATGACTGAACAATTAAAAATTAACTGCGATTAACATTTTCGAGTCAAATATAAAAATAAAAAAGCTACTTTCAAGTTGAAAGTAGCTTTGAAATATATTTCTTTGGAATTATTTCTTTGCCAAGAAACTATCCACCTCTTCTGGTGTCATAATACTTTCTACAAATGTATAAGCTCCAGTTTTTGGTGATCTTACCATTTTAATAGCTTTTGATAATCTTTTAGAAGCGGTTTGCAGGGTTGCTACGGTTTTCTTTGCCATGTTTTAAATATTAATAATCCTTAGGGATTGAAATCTTATTTATTTAATTTCTTTATGAACGGTCATTCTCTTCAAGATTGGATTAAATTTTTTAATCTCTAATCTATCTGGAGTATTCTTCTTGTTCTTGTTAGTAATGTAACGTGAGGTTCCTGGTAAACCAGTCCCTTTATGTTCTGTACACTCTAAAATAACTTGTATTCTATTACCTTTCTTTGCCATCTTACTTTATTTATTCTTGAAAAGATATTATTTAATAAATCCTTCAACTTTTGCTTTTTTCAAAACAGCAGCCAATCCATTTTTATTTATTGTTTTAATTGTAGACGCTGCTACTCTTAAAGTAATCCATCTGTCTTCTTCAGCAAGATAGAAACGTTTTTTTACTAAGTTAACAGAAAATTTTCTCTTAGTTTTGTTCATAGCGTGGGAAACATTATTTCCTACCATCGCTCTTTTACCTGTAAGGTCACAAACTCTTGACATTATACTTATCTTTATTCGTTATTCAAATCGAGGGTGCAAACTTAATAAAAATATATTGTAGTAGCAAAAATATTACCCTAGATTTTTTTCTTTTTTTTTATTTGTCCTAACTACTATAAAATATAGAATTATAAAATAAACACACGTTACCCAAGCGTCAATTACTTTTTCATTTTTAAAATTTCAAAACGAATCAATTCTAAGGCTTTATTTGCGGTTTTGCTTATTACTTTTTCTCGGGGTTGCCCAAAATTAAAAGCTTCCACAAAAACACGTTCTGGTGTGGCAATTGCAATAAAAACAGCACCTAAATCGGCGTTAAAATCTCCTACTGATGGCCCAGCATTTCCGGTAGTTGCGATAGCATAATCGGAATTCATTAGCTTTTTAATTCCAACAGCCATCTCGCGAGCCACTACTTCGCTAACAACCCCATGTTTTTGAATTAGTGCTTCGTCAACACCCAATATTGAAATTTTTGTATCTGTAGCATAACAAACCACACTACCACGAAAATAACTGGAAGCCCCAGGAACACTACTAATCATTTGTGCGATTTTACCGCCAGAGCAACTTTCTGCTGTTGCAATGGTATTATTGTATTGAGCCAATAATTGACCAACAGCAAACTCGATAGTTTCACCTTCATCAAATCCAACGATAATATCACCAATCAATAAGTTTAAGGATTGAATATTTTCGTGAATTGAAGATAAAAGTAAATCTTCATTCTCACCTCTTGCTGATAATCGCAATCTAACCTTTCCGAGGCTAGGCAAATAGGCTAATTTTATGAAGTCTGGTAAATTATTTTCCCAACTTTCAATACGCTCAGCTATAACACTTTCTCCTTGACCATAGGTTAAAATAGTTTTATGAACAATATAAGGTCTTTTAAATTCGGCTACAATTTTAGGAAGTATAACATTTTCGACTAAATATTTCATTTCGTAGGGAACTCCGGGTAGCGATACATAAACAGTTTGTTCTTTTCTCATCCACATACCTGGTGCAGTTCCCATTGCATTGAATAAAACTTCACATTTTGAGGGCACTAAAGCTTGATCTCTGTTCATGAGGGTAATTGGACGTTTGTAGATACCTTCAATTATACTCTTAACATGGGCCAAAACCTCTTCATTCTCAACCAAGCTGTCATCAAAATATTCACAAAAAGTATGTTTTGTTATATCATCTTTGGTAGGCCCTAAACCCCCTGTTATAAAAACAAAATCAACTTTATTTTGAAGAGACAAAAATGTTTTAAGTATGTGTTTTTTGTTATCGGAAATAGACAACATTTCACAAGTTTGGATTCCAACACTATCCAAAGCCTTTGCAATAAAACCCGAATTGGTATCAACAATCTGTCCGATTAAAATTTCGTCTCCAATAGTAACAATTGCTGCAGTCATAATGAATGATGGTGTTAGAAAACCCGATTGTAAAATTATACAAAAATATAATTTATGGGATTGGCAAGAAATACCTAGTTTATTTGAACTAAAATAAAGAAACGAAAACCCAGATAATTTGGATGTTAATTTGAGAAATTACAGTTCGAAATCTTTTTTAATCTCTTTTACTGCCTTTTCGATTTGACTTTGCACACTTGCAAAAGTGTCAACAATTTCTTTTCGTTTACCTTCTCTTCTTCCCCAGGCTTCCACTTCAATGATCTCTTGATGTGCAACTGTCATCCCAATCAAATCTAAAGAAGGTTTGATTTTGTGTGCGTGACTATACGCCATTTTATAATCTTTGTTTTTAATTCCCAACTCAATTTGTTTCATATCTTCAGGAACTTCAGTAACAAATAGAGTAATAATTTGTAAAACAAATTCTGGATCATTATCAGAAAGTGCGTAAACTTTTGCGAGGTTGTAATTTATTGCCATTATTTTATATGTAATCTTAATACTTTTTTATCTTCTATAAAGGCCTCTAAAATATCATTTGGGGCAACTTTTGCTACTCCTTCTGGTGTGCCAGTAAAAATGATATCTCCTTTTTTTAGTGTGAAATATTGGGAAACATGCGCAATTATTTCATCGATTTTCCAAAGCATTTGCTGTGTATTTCCTTTTTGAACGGTTTGTCCGTTATTTTTCAATTCAAAAGTAATATTTTCAATCGAATTAAAATTATTTTTTGGTTGAAAGTCACCAATTATCGCTGAACCGTCGAATGCTTTTGCTTTTTCCCAAGGCAATCCTTTTTCCTTTAATCTATTTTGAAGGTCTCTAGCCGTAAAATCTATTCCTAAACCAATTTCATCATAGTATTTGTTTGCAAATTTGGGATCAATATATTTTCCAACTTTTGAAATTTTTATCAATATTTCAACTTCGTGATGAATTTCACTACTAAATTCGGGAATTGTAAATGGTGTTTTCTTTGGTAAAATTGACGTGTCTGGCTTCATGAAAATAACGGGCTCATCTGGACGCTCATTGTTGAGTTCGGTAATGTGATTCGCATAATTTCTTCCAATACAAATTATTTTCATCTTACTTTTTATAGAGTCACTTTAGTATAAAAATTGAAATTATTTGGTATTCAACTTTCGTAATTTAATAGCGGTTAAAACTTTCTTTGTATACAAAGGGAAATCCGCATTTTGTATCCACCCGAAATATCCAGGTTCTTTTTCAAAAACATCATCCACTAGCATTCCTTTATGTTTTCCAAATGTAAAAATTTCTTTCCCCTCATTATTTATGGCAATAAAACCTGCAAAATCAACCGATTTCTTTCGAGTTGTATATTCAGATAGCGTCTTCATGTCATTATCTAAATCCTCATACCGATCTAATTGGGCTTTTAAAATCTCGTAGGTTGCCATAGTATCAGCTTCAGCACTGTGGGCATTTGTTAAAATTTGATTACAATAAAACTTGTATGCCGCACTTAAAGTTCTTTCTTCTTTTTTGTGAAAAATAGTTTGTATATCTACCGAAACCCTGTTTTTCATATCAAAATCTACCTCAGCACGCAATAATTCCTCAGCCAATAGCGGAATATCAAATCGATCCGAATTAAATCCGGCCAAGTCAGAATCCTTTATCATCATATGAATTTGGGCCGCTAACTCTTTAAACGTGGGTTCGTTTGCTACTTTTTCATTGGTTATTCCGTGTACAGCAGTTGTTTGAGGGGGAATTGGAATAGTTGGATTTACTAACCATGTTTTACTCTCTTTATTCCCGTTGGGATATACTTTAAAGATTGATATTTCTACTATACGATCTTTAGCTACCTCAATACCGGTAGTTTCAAGATCAAAAAAACAAATTGGCCGGCTAAGTTTTAATTCCATATAAAAAAGTTACTGGTTACAAATATAAAATTTTGAATGAACTGTCTCGTTTTTTTTTCAAGAAAAATCCCGATCAAAATCGGGATCTAAACAATGATTGTATTTAATTTTTATCGTGATGAAATAATTAAAATTGAACGCAATTAAAATTCTCTATTAAGATCAAATGCTTCAAGATAATCAGCTACTCGTTTCACAAAACTACCGCCCAAAGCACCATCTACAACTCTGTGGTCGTAGGAATGTGACAAGAACATTTTTTGTCGAATTCCAATAAAATCCCCTTCTGAAGTTTCTATTACCGCTGGCACCTTTCTGATAGCGCCAAGTGCCAAAATTCCAACTTGCGGCTGATTAATTATTGGCGTTCCAAAAACAGAACCAAAAGTACCCACATTTGTGACTGTATAAGTACCTCCTTGAGTGTCATCTGGTTTTAACTTACCTGCTTTTGCGCGATTCCCCAAATCATTAACCGCCTTTGCCATTCCTACTAAATTTAATTGATCGGCATTTTTAATTACAGGCACAATTAAGTTTCCATTTGGCAAAGCAGCAGCCATTCCTAGATTTATATTTTTTCGTTTGATAATAAATTCGCCGTCTACAGAAATATTCATACCTGGAAAATCTTTTAAAGCTTTAGCAACGGCTTCCATGAAAATTGGCGTAAATGTGAGCTTCTCCCCTTCTCTTTTTTCAAAAGCAACTTTTACTCTATCCCGCCATTTCACAATATTCGTAACATCAACTTCAATAAAAGACTGCACATGAGCTGAGGTTTGAACCGACGCTACCATATAACCAGAAATTAATTTACGCATTCGATCCATTTCAACAATTTCATCACCTCCATTAACTGAGACCGGTACGGCTTGAGTTGTTGGCTGTTGGTTATCAGTTGTTTGCTGAACAGTTACGCTAGCGGCGAATGGCTTTTGCCTAACGGCTATATGTTTTAAAATATCTTCTTTAGTCACTCTGCCATCTTTTCCAGAACCCAAAATTCCATCTAACTCAGCAGCAGTTATGCCTTCTGCAGAAGCAATGTTTTTAACTAATGGCGAGTAAAATTTGTCCGATGAATTGTTATCTGTCTTTTCAAAAACAACAGCGGCAGAAGCAACTGTTTCCTTTGCTATTTCTATGGATTTAACCACTTCTGCCAGTATTTCGGCGTTGGGCTCATCGGAACCACTTTCAGATTCCGTTTCAATTATAGCTATGGTTTGACCCACTTTAACAATATCATTAATTTGAAATAAAACTTCTGTTAATACGCCAGCAACTTCGCTTGGCACTTCGCTGTCTACTTTGTCTGTAGCAATTTCAAGAATAGCCTCGTCAGCATCAATAGGGTCGCCAACTTTTTTCAACCAATTGGTAATTGTTGCTTCAGCAACACTTTCACCCATTTTGGGCAATTTTAATTCAAACTTTGCCATATATGTAAACTAAAGATGTGTAGTTTTATTTTGGTGCAAAAATACTAATTGTTTTGAGCCTAAACTAAGAATTATGCAATTTTTGATAAATTAGTGACAATCCCTCTATCGTTTGCGTGATTGCTTCCAATAATAAAATTTGATTGAGCCACAAGCATACTAAACGTGAGGTTTTTCGCCTTAACGGTTTCCATGTATTTTATGATATCATGAAACGAAAATGACTGAATATCAAACACCAATTCATAATTTCGGTTTGGATTTATTTTAAATTCCTCAAAATTGGCATAATATATTGGGTGATTTTCATATTGATACGAAAAAATATCTTTACTAAATAGGATTGTTTCGTCTGGATAAAATTGTCTTTTTTGAGGTTGGTTCATTTTAAATTTACTAAACATAAAACTACCAACTTGCATCATTACATCAAAAATAAAAGACTTTCTGAAATGTTTTTTGTAAAAAAATTGCATCGCATCTTGAAAATGCTTCATGTATTTTTTATCTCTTACGGTGCTTTCGCCTTTATAATGAATAATAGTAGTATCTGAAAAATAATAATTTTTTTTCAGCTTTTTAATAACCATATAACTCAAATCAATATCATCAGAATACATGAAACAATTTTCATCAAATCCACCAATCTCTTGGTACAATTCTCGTTTCATTAGCATAAAAGCCCCTACCAAAACAGCTACTTCTCC
>CAMDSN010000069.1 GCA_945907225.1 Flavobacterium psychrophilum
TATATAGGTCCAAAACTGGTATTAAATTACGTATTTTAAATTATACTCTTATATTTGTTTTTTTGATTATTACAACCCAAACTAGTACATTAAATATTAATTTCAATGGACAAACCGAAGATTTGGCTTTCCTCACCTCATATGGGGGGCAGAGAAGAATATTTTGTTAGGGAAGCCTTCGCAAATAACTGGATAGCGCCACTTGGTCCCAACGTTGTGGGATTTGAAAAAGATCTCGAAAATTACCTATCTGAAAATTCATTTGTTGGTGTCTTAAGTTCGGGGACAGCAGCATTGCATTTGGGCTTATTGCTTTTAGGCGTAAAACAAAACGATGAAGTGATTTGTCAAAGCATGACATTTTCTGCTTCAGCTAATCCAATTGTTTACTTAGGGGCAACTCCTATATTTGTTGATAGCGAAGTAGATACTTGGAATATATGTCCCGATGCCTTAGAAACAGCCATAATTGACAGAATTAAAAAGAGGAAAAAGCCAAAAGCTATAATAGCTGTTCATTTATATGGTATGCCATATAAGGTAGCTGAAATAAGAACAATTGCAGATAAATATGACATTCCAATTTTAGAAGACAGTGCCGAAGCTTTGGGAAGTAGTTTTAATGGCCAAAAGTGTGGCACTTTTGGAGATATTAGCGTGTTGTCTTTTAATGGAAATAAAATCATAACTACTTCAGGTGGTGGAGCTATCGTAAGTAAAAGTAAATCATATATAGATAAAGCAATTTTCCTTGCTACACAAGCCCGAGACCATGCTCCTCACTACCAGCATAGTGAAATTGGATATAATTACAGACTTAGTAATGTTTGCGCCGGTATTGGAAGAGGTCAAATGGAAATTCTTGATAAGCATGTTAATTTGAGACGCGAAATGCATGATTTTTATAATTCTCTTTTTTCTTCAATTGAAGACGTTACTGTTTTTTCTGAGATAAACCAAGACTATTTTTCAAATTATTGGTTGTCAACAATTTTGTTCAATCCCATAAGTAACAAAAACAGGGAAGAACTGCGTTTAGAATTCGAAAAAGAGAATATTGAATCTAGGCCATTATGGAAGCCTATGCACCTCCAACCTATTTTTAAAGACGCTCCGTTTTATGGAGGAACGGTTTCTGAATCCTTATTTAATTTTGGACTATGTTTGCCATCGGGATCTAACTTGTCAAAAAATGATAAAGAACGAATAAAATCGTGTGTGAGTAACTATTTTAATTATTAATTTAGACAAAAAATAACAACCCTAAATTTTGAATAAAGACTATTCTAAAGAGAGCAAAAGCCCATTATTTTTAAAAATAAGCAAATTAAAGTATTTGCCAAATTGGACTATATTGGCAATAGATGTATTGATCGTTTTTGTTTCAGGATGCATCACCTTTTTCATATTTCGGGAACTAGATTTAAATTATATTTTACCTTCCTACTTTTTCCCAATTTCATTCTTTTACTTACTAGTAAATGTATTTTTCTTTTTTATTCTCAAAACATACTCAGGAATAATAAGACACACTTCATTGGTTGACGGAATAAAACTTTTCTTTTCACAATTTTTAACGTTATGTGTTATTTTATTTATTGATTATTTTCTTCTATATGTTGGAAAATATAAGATTATGATTTACACAGCATCTTTGTTTAATGCTTTTTTATCTTTAGGTTTATTACTCTTGTTTAGGATTATTGTTAAAGAATTTTTTGCAAATTTTATTTCCGAAATTAATAATAAAAATAAGACAAACTTAATCATTTATGGCATAGATACAAATGCCATTTCAATAGCAAACGCCTTACTCTCTGAAAATCCAAGACGCTACAATATTGTTGGTTTTTTAGATAATTCTAATACTAATAGCGATAAAAGAATTCTAAACTTACCTATAATTCACTTAAAAAAAAGTATTCCTGTAACGATGCGACTCGTTGGTGCTGAGGCAATAATCATTATTGATAATTTATTAACTGTAGAAGAACGAAATAAAATTATTGAAAGTTGCATCGAATATAATTTTAAAGTTTTTATGGCCCCAATACTTTCAGATGCTGAAAGTTCTAATACCATTGCCAAGAATATTAAAAATTATGAAATTACCGATTTACTAGAGAGAAATCCTATTAAACTTGACGCGGAATTAATTAAACTTAAATTAAATAAAAAAAATGTCCTTATCACGGGTGCGGCAGGTTCTATTGGCAGTGAAATTGTTAGGCAAATATGCAATTATGACATTGAAAAGCTAATTCTAGTAGATCAGGCCGAAACCCCTTTAAATGATTTAGTTATTGAATTAAAGTTGTTAATGACTAACTTAAAAATCGAAACCATTATTGCTGATGTTAGAAACTTAGACATTTCAGAGCAACTTTTTAAAAAAACCTCTCCAAATATTGTTTTTCATGCGGCTGCCTACAAACATGTGCCATTAATGGAAGAAAATCCAAACCAAGCTATACTAGCTAATGTTTTAGGCACTAAAAATATTGCAGACTTATCATTAAAATATAACGTTGAAAGTTTTATCATGATTTCAACAGACAAAGCAGTAAATCCTACAAGTGTAATGGGTGCTAGCAAACGGATTGCCGAGATGTATGTACAATCCAAACAATTTGACATACAAAATCAAAAAAACCAGCATCCAACAAAATACATAACCACGAGATTTGGGAATGTTTTAGGATCTAACGGATCGGTTGTCCCCCTTTTTACAAAACAAATTGCAAATGGCGGACCTATTACGTTAACGGATCCAGAGGTCATTCGCTATTTCATGACAATCCCAGAAGCATGTCAACTAGTACTAGAGGCTTGCTCCATGGGAAATGGGGGTGAAATATATATATTTGATATGGGCAAACCGGTAAAGATTATTGATTTAGCTAAAAAGATGATCCGATTGGCTGGTTACAAACCCGATATAGATATCGAAATTAAAATTATCGGATTACGACCCGGTGAAAAATTATTTGAAGAACTTTTAAATGATAGCGCAAAAAATTTACCCACTCACAACGAAAAAATTCTAATTGCTACTGAGGAATGCCCTGATTATGTTACTGTCAATAATCAAATAATGGCTTTAATTCAGAACGCTCAAGCTAATGAAAAATCCAAGATGATAAATTCAATTAAATCAATAGTGCCAGAATATGTCTCTCCAAATTAGTTTTTTAAATCTAAAAACAACCCGTTGGATGTATTTATTTTTTTTGGCTTATTTGTACTAAATTGTCACATTTTTGTTCTCATATAATATAAACTTCCAGCAAAAAATCTATTAATGTAAGATTTTATTAATAAAACTTCACAAATAAAAGCTAACAATTTATTAATATTAAATTGCTAAAATCGCCATAGAATTGCTACTTTTGTAATCTTTGTTTCAATATTTAATTGATTACTATTTTAAATTAACCAAATAGGCAAAACCTAATATGAAAAAAAAATTAATTTTTGCATTAATTATAACAACTTTACTTTCGTGTTCTACCAAAAAAGACATTTTATATTTCCAGGATATTGATGTTACAGCCCAGAAAGATGTAGTCTATTCACAAAACAATGTTCAAATTAACGATATCCTATCAATTTCAGTTAGTGCAATTATCCCCGAAACAGCCTTGCCCTATAATCAAAAATATTACTCAAATAATGCCATGGGAAGTGGCGAAGCGAATTCAAAATTATCTGGCTATCTCGTTAATAGCGAAGGAACAATTACATTCCCAATTTTAGGAAAAATAGAAGTTTTAGGAAAAACAATAAATGAAGTTGAAGATATAATTGAAAAAATGTTAATTGACAAAGGTCAACTCGTTGAACCCATCGTTAATGTTAGAGTTATTAATGCAAAAATTACTATTCTTGGCAACGTTAATCAAGCTGGGACATTTCCTTATTATGAACAAAATTTAACCTTACTCCAAGCAATTGGGGATGCAGGTGATTTAAGTATGTCAGGAAAAAGAAATGACATACTAATTATTAGAGAAGAAAACGGGAAAAGAACATATGGACGAATTGATTTAAGAAAAACCGATTGGTTTGATGGTCCTTATTATTATGTAAAACAAAATGACATTATATATGTTAATCCGAATGGTCCAATGGTAAAATCTGCAGGATATATAACAAATTTACAGGGTGTTATTGGACTTTTCTTTACGGGTTTATCACTAATTCTATTACTAACTAGATAAAACATGGAAAGTCAATTTGAAATAGAAAAAAAAACCAGCCTAGATCTTCGTAAAGAAATAAGTAAATACTTGCCTTTTTGGTTTTGGTTTGTAGGTTTCACTGCTGCCACATTATTTATTGCTAATGTTTATTTGCGTTACACACCCATTGTTTTCCAAAATTCTGCCAAAATAAAAATTCTTGATAATTCCAATACACCCTTCAAAATGGCAAATGAAGGAATTATGATTGTGGGGAAAAGCAAATCAAAACTTGGAAATGACTTACAGGTCATCAAATCAGACAGAATTCTAGAAATGGTGGCTAGGGAACTAAATTTAACCACTTCTTATTTTTTGCCAGGAAGGATACTAAACTCTGAACAATGGAAAAACTGCATCATTCGTATAGAATGGTTAGACAATCCGAGTAGTGTAGACTTTATTAATTTAAATCTAAACATATTAGTCACAAATAAAGGATTTAAAATTGAGGAATTTGGTGACAAAGAACTCGCTTTTGACAAAAAATATGTAATTGATAATATTTCTTTTAAAATTAAGCCGAATTTTAAAAAAATGTCCGCTTTCTCTGGAACTAAAATTATAATTCAAAAGGAAAACATAAAATCTGTTGTTAGCCAATTAATTGGAAATGTAAACGCAGGAGTTTTAAACGAAGAAAGTGACGTAGTTGTGCTTTCTATGAAAGGTTTAAATCAAACCAAGTCTAGAGATATCATCAATTGTTTGATCAAGGTTTATAACGAAGACGGAATAAAAGATAGACAATTGGCTTCTAAAAATACCATTGAATTTGTTAATGATAGATTTCAATTTTTAGTTAATGAATTAGATTCTATAGAAAATTATAAAGTTAGCTACAAAAAATCAAATGAAATTACAAGTCTAGAGGGCTTTTCGGGTGTAACTGCTGCAAGAAAAACAGGCTATGAAGATAAAATTTTTGAATTAGAGAATCAATTATCTCTCTCCAGTTTTTTAGGAAAAACAATAACTACTGGAACTGATTATACTTTATTACCCACAAATATTGGTGTTTTAAATGTTAATATTAACGGATTTGTGAGCACCTATAATCAATTGGTTACCGAAAGAGATAAAATATTAATTAGCGCAGGAAAAAACAATCCTTCTCTAAAAGATATAAATGAAAAACTACCTCAGTTACAACAAAATATATTCACTTCTATTAGAGTTTATCAAGACGAAATAAAAGCTTCCATACAAAATTTAAAGGGAGTTCAATCACAAAATAATACCCTTTACAGTACCATTCCAGAAAAAGAAAAAATTCTTCGATCCATAGAAAGACAACAAGACATTAAAGAAAGTCTTTATTTATTATTACTTCAAAAACGAGAAGAAGCGGCAATAAATATGGCCATCACACTTCCAACAGTAAAAGTCTTAGAATATGCGGCGGACAAAGGAAGTAAAGTGGCGCCTAATGATAATTTTATTTATTTATTAGCCCTAATTATTGGCCTAGGTATTCCATTCTTGCTGATCTTTATTCGATTTTATTTTGATAATAAAATTCACAATAAATTTGATGTTCAAAAAATAACAACCGAGATTCCAATTATTGGTGAGATCCCATTTATTAAATTAGAAGATGGCATTTATATTAAAGAAAATGACCGATCTATTCTTGCAGAATCCTATAGAAATGTTAGAACTAACATAAATTATATTCTGCCTCCAAAAACTGATAGTTTGGCACATATCATTTTCTCCACTTCGAGCATAAAAGGAGAGGGAAAAACCTTTAATGCAATTAATACCGGGTTAATATTTACCCAAATGAAGAAAAAATGTTTGGTTATTGGAGCCGATTTAAGAAACCCGCAGCTGCACAAATATGTTGGGCTTAGAAAAGAAAAAATTGGATTAACAAATTATTTTTATGACACTACTACCAAAATAGATAGCATTATTAACAAAAATATTTTTGAAAACGAATATTTAGATGTAATTCTATCAGGAGCCATTCCACCCAACCCTGCCGAGTTGATTTCAAATGGAAGGTTTGCGGAGTTATTGACGCTATTAAAACCACTATATGATTATATAATTGTTGACTCGGCACCAACCTTATTGGTTACCGACACCTTGTTAATCACTGATTTAGCCGATTTAGTGGTTTATGTTACTCGTGCAGACATGACTGATAGTAATATTGTTCAATATTCTAAAGAACTTTATACTCAGGGCAAATTTAAAAATATGGCATACATTGTTAACTCTGTGGGCTTAATATATGTGTATGGATATCAATACAAATATAATTATAGTTATGGGTATGGGTATGGGTACAACTATGGATATGGATATGGGTACGGAAGCAAAGATGAAAATGACGATTACAAAGAAAAAAGTATATTCGAAAAACTATTTAACAAAGTGAAAGATAATTTATAACAAATGGTATTTCTAATAAAAAGTTGAAACCTTATTGCCGTAAAAATTATAATTTAACCCGTTGGGGTGTAATTATTTTACAGCTAATTTGTTTACTAAATTGTCACATTGAGCAGGCCTGTACTGACATTTTTATTCTAATTGATATAAATTTCCAGCAAAAAATCTATTAACAAAGATTTTGATTATTTACACCCAACGGGCAATCTAATTAGATGAAGTATACTTAATAATTCTTCCCGGATTACCAACAACTACCGCAAAATCAGGAACATCTTTAACAATAACAGCCCCAGCGCCAATAATTGCCCACTTACCTATTCTTATTCCTTGTTTTACAGTAGCATTAATACCAATTTGAGTACCCTCGCCAACTGTTACATTTCCTGCTAACGCAGCCATAGGAGAAATATGTGAAAAGTTTTCGATTTTACAATCGTGTTCAACTAAAGCGCCCGAATTGATAATGACGTGCTTCCCAATAATAGCTCCCGAATTAACAATAGCATTTGCCATTATAACCGAACCCTCACTTATTTCAACATTTGAAGAGATTACAGCTTTAGGATGAATAGCAATTTTATAACCGCCTTTCCAACGGGTGGACAGCTGTTTTCGTGAAAAATTATCACCCACAGCAATAATCAATTTATTTACGGGGTCAATAAAATCAACTTTTGTATAATCTTGCACAGGTATCCCAAGCAATTCAGAATTCGCTAACCGATCATCAAAAATAGTTATAACTTCCTCTTTGTTGAGTTGTAGAATATCAATTATCACTTTTGCATGGCCACTGCTGCCAAATAGATAGATTTTAGGAATTGTTATTTCTTTTGTTCTATATAATGGAAAAAAGCCACTGTCATTAACACAAGATTTATTTAGTAGTGTAAGTTCTTTATATTTTTTCTGATCAACTATTAAATTCCAACTCTGATAATTAAGGCGCAAATCAGAAAATCCTGACTTAAATTGAAATAAAGAATCTTTATCACTACCACCAAATCCCCCACCTAAATGAAGATGGTTGCATTTACGTTTGACAGCTATAATACGGGCCTCATCTATTATCAATTTCATTGGAGAGTATTTACCCTCATATTCAAGAGCCCCAGATAAGTGATATTGCATCACACCATTTGTAATTGTAAAAACTGCACCTGCATTTACAACATCGTTTTGTTTGGCAAGCAAAACTATTATTTCAAAATCTTTTGCATTCAAAAAATCATTAAAATAGGAATCGCTTAAGTAATATTCAAAACTTGCTGCCACTTTTTTCATTGTACTTTTATAAATAACTTTAAAAGTGTCAATATCTGATTCTTCTGTAGCTTCAAAAATGGTAATATTTGATTTTCTAAGTTGTTTTATATCATAGG
>CAMDSN010000070.1 GCA_945907225.1 Flavobacterium psychrophilum
CCTGGACCAATAAATCCATCATAAAATCCGATGCAAAGACTCATGGAAAAAGCTAATAAAAGTTGGCGTTTTACTGTATGCTCTTTTGCTTGGTGAATTCCGAAGTCTTTTTTGGTAAAGGTATAAATGGCAATCAAAGTCAAAACGACCAAAAGCAGTGGTTTCATAAAATCGTTGTGGACTTTAGTCAGCAAATGGGAACCTAAAAAAGCAGAAGCAAAAGCAACAATTGCCATGATAGAAAGAAGCTTCCAATTCATGTCTACTTTTTTCAAATATTGATTAGCTGCAAAACTAGTTCCACTAAAAGCGGGAATTTTTAAAGAGCCGATTATGGAGGAAACGGCAAGGTTTGGTAATAAAATTAAAGCAACCGGAGTTTGTATCAATCCACCACCGCCTACTATAGCGTCAACAAATCCGGCAAAGAAAGCTGCAATGCAAAGTAGGATTATGATATAAGTTTCCATAAACTTTATAAATTCCAAATTTTAAATTCCAAAATCCAAATAAAAACCAAAAAAGAAAATCCAAATACCAATTACTATAAATTATTGGAATTTGGAATTTTAGCATTGGAATTTTACTATTTAAACTCTAACAATATTAGCCCCAAGAGCACGAAGTCTTTCGTCTATACGTTCGTAACCTCTGTCAATTTGTTCTATATTTTGAATGGTTGATGTTCCTTTAGCAGAAAGAGCTGCAATTAACAATGAAATCCCAGCACGAATATCAGGCGAACTCATAATTGTAGCTTTTAATTGTGACTTAAAATTATGTCCCATAACTACAGCTCTGTGCGGATCACAAAGCATTATTTTTGCACCCATATCAATTAGTTTATCCACAAAAAACAAGCGGCTTTCAAACATTTTTTGATGAATTAAAACATCACCATTGGCTTGGGTGGCAACTACTAAAATAATACTCAATAAATCGGGGGTAAATCCAGGCCAAGGAGCATCTGATATCGTTAAAATAGAACCATCTATATCAGTCTTTACTGTATAACCTTCGGTATGGGCAGGGATGAAAATATCATCCTCTTTTCTTTCAAGTGTGATACCAAGTTTTCTAAATACACTGGGGATAATACCAAGATTTTCCCAAGAAACATTTTTTATTGTGATTTCACTTTTAGTCATTGCGGCAAGTCCAATCCAGGAACCAATTTCTATCATGTCTGGAAGGATTTTATGTTCACATCCCCCTAATTGTTCAACGCCCTCAATAGTCAATAAATTGGATCCCACGCCTGTTATCTTAGCACCCATTGAATTGAGCATTTTACATAATTGCTGTAAATAAGGTTCACAAGCTGCATTATAAACGGTAGTTGTGCCTTCGGCTAAAACAGCAGCCATAACAATATTAGCAGTACCCGTTACAGATGCTTCGTCCAGTAACATATAGGTGCCTTTTAGTCTTCCATCAACTTCAACTCCATAAAAATGATCTTCTCTTTCATAACGAAATTTGGCTCCAAGACTAATAAATCCTTCAAAATGTGTATCCAATCGACGACGTCCTATTTTATCGCCACCTGGTTTTGGAATATATCCACAGCCAAAGCGAGCCAAAAGCGGCCCAACAATCATAATAGAACCTCGTAAACTACCGCCTTCTTTCTTAAATGCTTCTGTTTTAAGGTAATCAACATTAACCTCATCGGCTTGAAAGGTATAATCTCCAGGTCCGTTTTTTTGAATTTTTACCCCCAAATTTCCCAACAATGTAATTAATTTGTTTACATCTATAATATCTGGAATATTCGTAACTCTAACTTTTTCTGATGTTAACAAAGCAGGACATAAAACTTGTAACGCTTCATTCTTAGCACCTTGAGGTATAACTTCTCCTTTTAGTTGAATACCACCTTCTATTTTAAAAGTTCCCATTTCTTTTGATTATGAGTTAGGAATTATGAATTATAAATTATGGTTTTTTGGTAAAACTCATAACATATATCTCACAACTATTTTTGATTATTGTTATTTTTCTTTATGAACGGTTTTTTGACGTTTTTATTGATTTTAATCTTCAAACTTGATGTTGGCATATTTTTATTTGACATCTTTTTGTTTGTGCGCATCAAATCGGTAGTTGTTACAAGTTCTTCTGAACTTTGCAACATGTCTAACTTACCTTCTGATAACTCATAAAGGTGTTCAAAAATCACAACGTCGGTTACCGTATCTTTATTCCAACTCAAATATGATTTCTTCATATGATTGGCAATTACTTTAACTAAGGCATTCTTCATTTCTCCTTCCTCCCAACTGTTGGCAACATCAATCATATATTTGATATTGTTGCCATAATAACGATACTTTGGGTTTTTTTGTGGGTATGCTAACCTTTCAGGTTTGAGGTGAATAACATCTCGTGTTGGGATTGGATAGGGCGATTCTACATCTAATTTAAAATCGGACATGATAAAAATCTGATCCCATAACTTGTGTTGAAAATCGGGTACATCTCGCAAATGCGGATTTAAACTCCCCATGACTTGAATGATATATTTAGCTACTTTATTTCGCTTCTCTTTATCCTCAATTCCGGTTGCGTGATCAATTAGCTTTTGCAAATGGCGCCCATATTCAGGGATTATCAAATGGGGTCTTTCAGCGTTGTATTCCAAATGAAACACCACATCATTTGCGTTCTCTTTTATATATTTTTCATTCATCATAGTGATATAATTCCCTCTATCGTGGATACTTTTATATATTTTTCAATAACGGATTCTGGACTTTCCATCATCACGTTTATTGATATTGAAGTATAAGTAGCATTTTTGGATTCTTTTGTTGTAATAACAGCGCCTAAATTATCAAAAGCTTTTTCTACATCTTCAATTTTACTTGGATTAGTTGGAACAATGAATTTATATAAATATTCGCTAGGCCAAGTTGAAGTATTATTTAGTTCTTCACGCAGTCGGATATAAAATTCTTCTGTTTTCTTTTCCATTTAAAAAAATAAAAGCAAATATACAGTATTGATTTTATAAATTATTAGTAGTCTGCAAGATTTATAAAAAATACTAATTTGGAGTTGAAATAATTTTAAAAACACATTCATTATTCTAATTAGTTTCAATAAATTTGCTCCACTTCCTAAAAAATGAAAAAAGAGCTTGTTGTAATTACCGGGGGGCCTGGCACAGGAAAAACCACAATCATCGATGCACTTATCGAACAAGGTTATGCATGTTTTCCTGAAATTTCTAGAAAAATTACATTAAATGCAAAAAAAGAAGGTATAGATCAGCTCTTTTTAGAGAAACCATTGCTTTTTAGCGAACTACTTTTAGACGGAAGAATTAAACAACATATTCAGGCAAGTCAAGACTCCTCAGAAATCGTATTTTTAGATCGTGGCATACCCGATATTTTAGCCTATATGCACTACATTGGCGATGAATATCCGCCTTTGTTTGATCATGCATGCTCAGAATACAGCTATACTAAAGTATTTGTACTACCTCCATGGGAAAATATCTATGAAGAAGATGAGGCGCGCTATGAAAACTTTGAACAAGCAAAATTAATTCATACCCACTTGTATGAAACTTATCTGAAATATGGCTACAAACTTATTGATGTTCCTATTGGAACTGTTGAAGATCGTATCCAATTTATACTAAGTCATCTTGTTTAATGAGCTGAAAAATAAGTAGCAGCTGCTAGGTGAAAAAAAATAAGTAGTTTTGAAAAAGACGAATTAAACAATTCCAAACCATGCCTCTAGCAATTGAAATACTCCAAAAATATTGGAATCACAACGCTTTTAGAGAGCCTCAACAAGAGATTATCGATTCTGTTTTAGCAGGTAACGACACATTAGCCTTGATGCCAACAGGGGGAGGAAAATCAGTTTGCTTTCAAATACCAGCATTATTGAATGATGGAATTGGATTGGTCATTTCACCATTAGTTGCCTTAATGCGAGATCAAGTTGAAAATTTGCAAAAAAAAGGAATAAAAGCCATTGCGCTTACAGGAGGTATTTATCAGGATGAAATTATAGCCTTATTAGATAATTGCCAATTTGGGAATTATAAATTTTTGTATTTATCTCCAGAACGGTTACAAAATGACTGGGTTTTAGAGCGAATAAAAGAACTGCCTATAAATAGTATAGCAATTGACGAAGCCCACTGCGTTTCTCAATGGGGCCATGACTTCCGGCCGGCTTATTTAAAAATAGCTGAACTTAAAAGTTATTTCCCTAAAGTTCCTTTTATAGCCTTGACAGCGTCAGCTACGTTACGAGTTCAAGACGATATTATCAAACAACTACAATTTAAAAACACAAAGGTATTCTCAAAATCATATTACAGAGCGAATATCGCTTATATGACATTTGATTCAGAAGATAAAATTAATATAATTGAGCAAATACTCCGTAAAAATTTGAATCCAACAATAGTGTACGTAACGAACAGAAAATCGTGTTTAGAAACCGCACAACAATTGGAAAGCAGAGGATTTAAAACAACTTATTACCATGGAGGTTTAACAGAAAAAGTTAAAACAACTAACATGAATCTTTGGATGAAAGAAGAGGCTCTCATAATAGTTGCCACAAATGCATTTGGAATGGGAATTGACAAACCTAATGTGAAGACAGTAATCCATTTACACTTACCCCAAAATCTCGAAAACTATTATCAAGAAGCAGGAAGGGCGGGAAGAAATGGCGAAAAAGCATTTGCAATATTACTCAACAATCCGTCCGACATTTTGCATGCAGAATCACAATTTTTAAATGTTTTACCGGATAAAAATTTTCTAAATCTAATTTTTTCGAAGCTATGCAGTTATTTTCAAATTGCATATGGCGAAGGAATAGAGGAGCAATTTGCATTTAATCTTAATCAGTTTTGTTCTAAATATAATTTTCCCATATTAAAAACCTATAACAGCCTTATATTTTTAGACCGTCAGGGCGTGATCACTTTATCACATGAATTTTCTGAAAAGATTAGCATACAATTTACAATACCGTCAAAGGAAGTAATTCGTTATATGAGTTTGAATCCAAAAGATGAGGAAATAATTCTCTCCATTTTAAGAACCTACTCAGCTATTTACGACATTGAAACAGCTATAAACGTAACTTTAATTGCAAAAAAATCAAATAGTAGTGAAAAATCTGTTTTAGCACTCTTACAAAAACTAAATGAAAGAGAGATAATCAGCTTAATTGCAAAAAACAATGATGCAACAATCACTTTTAATGAAATTAGAGAAGACGAGCGCACAATTAATCGAATTTCCAGACATCTAGTATCACAAAATAAATTAAAAATAGAACAATTACAATCGGTATTACATTATAGCAAGGAAAATAAAACGTGTAAGCAAAAAATACTGATGCACTATTTTGGCGAAACCATTAAAGAGGATTGTGGGATTTGTTCCTTTTGTATTTCTAAAACAAAGCCAAAGCATGACCTGGATTCATCTATTCAAAAAATAATAGCTGTATTACAAATTGAAGAGTTAGACTCAAGAGAACTTCAAAAACGAACCAAAATATCAAAAGAGGCCATTATCTTTGCACTCCAAGAATTATTGGAAAATGGCACAATACAAATTGGCTCTACAAATTTATATTCATTAAAAAAAACGCTTCAATAAAGACAGCAGCTATGGAAAAATTACGAATTGTTTTTATGGGAACACCCGAATTTGCTGTTGGCGTGTTAGACACCATTATTAGAAACAACTATGAAGTGGCAGGTGTTATAACAGCTGTTGACAAGCCAGCCGGACGCGGTCAGAAGATTAAATTTTCTGCTGTAAAAGAATATGCTCTCAAAAACGAATTAAAATTATTACAACCAAGCAACTTAAAAGACGACAACTTTCTAACCGATTTAAAATCGCTTAATGCAAATTTACAAGTTGTGGTTGCCTTCAGAATGTTACCAGAAGCGGTTTGGAGAATGCCTAAATTAGGCACTTTCAATCTGCATGCATCATTATTACCTAATTACAGAGGTGCAGCACCTATAAATTGGGCAATAATAAATGGTGAAACCGAAACTGGCGTTACTACTTTTTTTATTGATGACAAAATAGACACCGGAGTGATGATATTGAGTGAGCAACTGGAAATAAATTCAAATGAGAACGCAGGGGAACTTCATGACAAACTCATGAATATTGGCAGTAATTGTGTGGTAAAAACATTGCAATTAATAGAAACTAATAAAGCGCAAACAACTCATCAAGCAGATAACCCAAAAATTAAAACAGCCTACAAACTAAACAAAGAGAATTGTAAAATTGACTGGACAAAGTCAGTTACAGAAATTCACAATCTAATCAGAGGCTTATCGCCATACCCATCGGCTTGGTGTACTTTTAAAGACGAAGAACAAGAATGGAACGTAAAAATATATGAATCATATGCAATTAAGGAGAAACACCCCTTTTCAGTTGGGCAGCTTATTGCAACCAAAAACGAAATAAAGGTTGCTGTAAAAGATGGCTTTATTCAAATAAATAACTTACAATTCCCTGGAAAGAGAAAAATGCTAGCTAAAGAACTTTTAAATGGGATTCTTTTTTCTGAAAAAGCTCAAGCAGAATAGGGGTTAAAACCATTTTTTTAAAGAAAAATGCCTCCTTTATCAACAAATGTTTCAAGTTATCAACAATTGACTGAAAAAAAGAGCTAATCACTTGCACGGTATGTAATTCCTACTAAATTTGTCGGTAGTAACATAAGTTTAACCAACATTAATATTTAACATTATGAACAAATCAGAATTAATCGATGCAATTGCAGCTGACGCTGGAGTAACTAAAGCAGCTGCTAAACTAGCTTTAGAATCATTTTTAGGAAATGTAGGATCAACTTTGAAAAAAGGTGGTAGAGTTTCTTTAGTAGGTTTTGGATCTTGGTCAGTTTCTAAAAGAGCTGCAAGAGATGGAAGAAACCCACAAACTGGAAAACCAATCAAAATCGCTGCTAAAAATGTAGTAAAGTTTAAAGCAGGTGCAGATTTAGACGGAGCTGTTAACTAGTAATTACACCTTCCCTTTATAATTTCTAAAACCATTCGCTCGCGAGTGGTTTTTTTTTGAAGAAAATTTGGTTGTCAATTATATAAATTGCAACTTTATTTAAAATAACTACCAATGATACTAAAATTACCTAAAAAAGGGCAATTGTTAATTGCAGAACCATCAATAATCGGCGATTTAGAATTTAACAGAGCTGTAATTTTCATGGCAGAACATAACTCTGAAGGATCCATTGGTTTCATTTTAAACAAACCTTTACACTATTCTATTTCAGATTTAGTACCCCAAATTAAATTAAATTTCGAAGTATATAAAGGTGGACCCGTGGCACAAGACAGTTTGTATTTTATTCACAATATCCCACATTTGATACCAAACAGTATTGAGATTTTTGACGGACTTTTTTGGGGTGGTGACTTCAATTTAATTATTGACCTACTCAACTCAGGATTGCTGACCAAAAATAACATTCGCTTTTTTCTTGGCTATACGGGTTGGGATGGAGGCCAACTTAAAAATGAGATTAATGCAAAATCATGGATTCCTATTGTGAATAGCCAAAAAAATAAAATACTTGAAAAAGCGGCTTCTGAGATTTGGAAAGAAAAAATAATGGAACTTGGTGGCGAATATCTTATTTGGTGTAACGCTCCTGAAGATCCAATTTTAAATTAGCTTAAAAGCAAAGGTTTAGCTTTTCAATGAGCTGTCTTGCCACTCTAACTTCAAATTCTTTTTTTCGATATTTGGTAATTGGTTGAATCCCAATAATACAATTTGTGATGAATAATTCATCAGCTTTTTGTAAATCGAATGGAGAAATGGGAGATTCTAATACTGTAACTGAGTCCATTT
>CAMDSN010000071.1 GCA_945907225.1 Flavobacterium psychrophilum
CGTTATACATTAGGCACTATGTTATTGGTAGATTTAATATGTGTTATTACAGCTATTTTTGTTGCGGGATGGTTTTTTTAACTTTCGGCGACTATTTAAAACCATACTCAAAAGCAGCTAATTACAACTAAATTTTACCCACTAAACTATTCAAACTCGTATGCCTTTCACAGAAAGCTTTTTAGATTTTTACAACAATGTCAAAGCCAGTTTAGCTGATGGAACCTTTGCGAAATTAACACTAGCAAAAACTATCGGGAACACCGATTTAATGAATATATATGTTCGGCCAATTCTAGAAGATAGCATTTTGAAACTAGAACTTAAATACAAATTCCAGCAGGAAGAAGTAATTGAAATTCATACTATCGATGCGGCTCGTGATAAGTTGGTTACCTACATCAATAACCCTTTCATGTCGGCAATTTTATTTACTACCGAATTTGATTTAACATATAAATTGAATAAAAAACGAGCGGTAAGTGTTATAAAAAAAGGGAACACTTTTGGCAATCCTTCAGAAGTTTTATTGGAATATCTTAATCAATAACCATTTCCGGAATTTCTCCTTCAATAATTAAATCAGCTTCTGTAGCTTTAATAATATCTTCAACTGACACCCCTGGGGCACGTTCTAATAATTTGAATCCTTTTGAAGTAATTTCTAAAACAGCCAGTTCGGTTACTACTTTTTTCACACAGCCGACACCAGTCAATGGGAGTGTACATTTTTTTAAAATTTTACTTTCACCTGCTTTATTAACGTGCATCATCGCCACGATTATATTTTCTGCTGCCGCTACCAAATCCATCGCGCCGCCCATTCCTTTTACCATTTTTCCTGGGATTTTCCAGTTGGCGATATCTCCATTTTCAGATACTTCCATCGCGCCAAGAATAGTTAAATCAACTTTTTGACTGCGAATCATACCAAAACTAAACGCAGAATCAAAAAAACTTGCTCCCGGCATCGTGGTTATAGTTTGTTTCCCCGCATTAATAACATCAGCATCCTCCTCACCCTCAAATGGGAATGGCCCCATTCCGAGCACCCCATTTTCACTTTGAAATTCAACCGATATGTCATTTTGAACATAATTAGCAACTAGCGTAGGAATTCCAATACCAAGGTTAACATAATAGCGATCTTTAACTTCTTTGGCTATTCGTTTTGCAATATCATTTTTGTCTAGAGCCATGTGTAACGTGATAAATTTTAGAGATCATTATAAAACGATAGAATTTTCTAATTTTTTACAATGTATATAGAAAATTAAGAATCTATTTTTTAGTTATTTATTTTTGACGAACGGTGCGTTGTTCAATTCGTTTTTCAAATATTTGGCCTTTAAAAATTCGTTGCACCATAATTCCAGGAATATGAATTTCATTTGGATGTAAGGCTCCAGGGGGCAATAATTCCTCTACTTCTGCAATGGTTATTTTTGCAGCTCCAGCCATGCAGGCGTTGAAGTTTCGAGCAGTTCCTTTAAAAATAAGATTTCCAGCTTCGTCACCTTTCCATGCTTTAATTATAGAGAAATCTGCTTTATAGGCAAATTCCATAATATGCATTTTTCCGTTAAATTCTCTTATTTCTTTCCCATTTGCTACTTCGGTTCCATAACCTGCGGGGGTAAAAAAGGCAGGAATGCCGGCCTGAGCTGCTCGACATTTTTCAGCCAAAGTTCCTTGAGGCGTTAGTTCAACTTCCAATTCGCCTGATAACATTTGGCGTTCAAATTCAGCATTTTCCCCAACGTATGAAGAGATCATTTTTTTTATTTGTCTTTTTTGTAGTAGTAATCCAAGTCCAAAGTCATCAATGCCCGCATTATTTGAAATACAGGTAAGTTCTTTATTCTCTTTCCTTACCAATTCAGAAATGCTATTCTCTGGAATCCCACAAAGTCCAAACCCTCCAAGCATAATTGTCATTCCGTCTTCTATACCTTCAAGCGCTTCTTGAACGGAATTTACTGTTTTACGTATCATAATTTAGGATGAGATTTTATAATTCCAATTCATCTAAGTTTGGATCATCCTCATCTGGAAGTGGCTCAGATTCTCCAACCCAAGTACCGCCACGACTTTCTTTTTTCCAGCAATCTAAACTTATGGTTAAGCTATCTGGCTCTTCAAAATCTTCTTCAGAAATGAGCAACTTTTTATCTTGGTAGCACTTTTTCATAAAACAACCCCAAATAGGAAGTGCGGCTGCAGCTCCTTGCCCATAAGTTATAGATTTAAAACGAGCAGATCGATCTTCACATCCAACCCAAACTCCAGTTGCTAAATTTGGCACCATTCCAATAAACCATCCATCAGATTGATTTTGGGTTGTTCCTGTTTTACCGGCAATTGAATTTGTAAATGCATAGGGATATCCTGTCCAAAGCGCTGGACCAACACCACCTCTTCTTAGTCGAGCACCAGATCCTATTTCAGTTACACCTTCTAATAATTTTATAACAGAGTATGCAATATCCCTATTCAACACATCATGTGTTATAGGGGTTGGTTCAAAAACAGTATTTCCATTTTTATCTTCTACTCTGCTAATAAATTGAGGTTCTATGTAAACCCCTTGATTGGCAAAGGTGCTATAGGCCCCTACCATTTCTTTTACAGTTATTTCTACAGTTCCTAGTGCAATTGTTGCATTTCTTGGCATTTTTGATTTTATACCTAATCTTCGAGTTAAGGCTATTACGTTATCAGTTCCAACTCTATCAATTAACTTAGCAGATATAGTATTAATAGAATAAGCCAAAGCGCTTTTTAAATTTACAGAACCACGGTATCTATGGTCAGAATTTTGTGGTCGCCAACCATTAATATTAACAGGTCCGTCAACAACATAATCACACGGAGTCATCCCTTGTTGTTCAAATGCAGAGGCGTAAACAAATGGCTTAAATGTAGAGCCTACTTGTCTGGCGCCTTGTCCAACGTGATCATATTTAAAATATTTATAGTTAATTCCACCTACCCATGCTTTTATATGTCCTGTTTTAGGCTCCATCGACATTAAGCCAGCATGTAGAAAATGTTTGTAATATCTAATGGAATCTAGAGGTGTCATTAATGTATCTAATTCTCCTTTCCAAGAAAAAATTTTCATTTTTGTTTTAACACTAAAGGAAGCTACTATTTCCTCGTCTGATTTTTCCTCTTCTTTCATAACTCGCCAACGTTCAGAAGCTTTCATAGCAGCTTTCATGACATTATCGGTCTGTTCTTTTGATAAATTTATAAACGGAGCATTAGTGTTTCCTCTTTGTTCTACAAAAAATTGTGGCTGCAAATTTTTAAGATGAGCTTGAACCGCCTCTTCAGCATATTGTTGAATTTTAGAATCTAAGGTGGTGTAAATTTTTAACCCATCGCCGTATATATTATAATCGCTACCATCGGGTTTTTTATTTTCTATTATCCACTTTTTCATATAATTTCGGAGGTACTCTCTAAAATAAGTTGCATTTCCATCATTATGATTTTCGGGATGAAAATTCAAAACAATCGGTTCCATACTCAATTTTTCTTTGGTTGCATTATCTAAAGTACCATTTCTAACCATTTGGCCTAAAACGGTATTTCTTCTATCAAAAACCAATTTCTTTCTTTTTTCCCTCACGGGATTGTATAAAGATGGGTTTTTTAGCATTCCAACAAACATTGCCGACTCATCAATAGTTAATTTACTTGGTTCTTTCCCGAAGTAAACTTTAGAAGCAGACCGAATTCCAACAGCGGTATTTACAAAATCAACTTTATTGAGGTACATTGCAATAATCTCATTTTTTGTGTATTGTCGCTCTAATTTTATGGCAATAATCCACTCTTTTACTTTTTGAATAACTCTAAATAGTTTAAAATTTGCTCCTTCGCCATGAAATAATAATTTCGCTAATTGTTGCGTTAATGTACTGGCGCCACCATTTGAACCTAGTTTTAAAACAGCGCCTATAGTTCTTTTAGCATCGATACCAGAATGTTCGTAAAAACGCTCATCTTCAGTAGCCACTAGTGCTTTAACCAAATGAGGGGGTAAATCTTCATATTTAACAGGCTGTCTATTCTCACTGTAGAATTTACCTAAAAGCACCCCGTCCGAAGTATAAATTTCAGTAGCCAAATTGGAATCGGGATTTTCTAAATCTTCAAATGAAGGCATCCCGCCAAAAAAACCATAATATGCTAGTACGAAAAACAATACCACCACAGTAATCCCGTAGAAAAATAGCTTCCAAAATTTATTTTGGTAGTACTTTATGTCTTTTACTCCCACGTTTTTTTTTGCCATAATATTAATCTATTGATTCTATTCTAAAACCTACATCGGTTATTCCATTAAGCTCAGTTATGCCTGCTATTTTTCCAGTTTGTCTCGTGGCATGTTGAATGTGGATTTTATAAATTCCCTTTTGAGAAAACTTTGCTTTTGCTTTATAAAATAGTTTACTCTCCTTGATGTCTGTAAAACCATCTCCTAGGAGTTTTCCTTCCGGATTTGTCATTTGGTATTCTAGCGTATCAACTTTAATTTTTCTATTGGGTTGCTCCAAGGAAACTATTAAAAATAAATTATTAAATGGATAGTCATCATTATCCCTCACATTTATATACAAATTAAATGCTTTTTCAGGATCTAATTTTGGTAATTCAAATGTTACAATACTATCCATATGCCAAGAAGAGCCAACCGATTTATATTTGTCAAAAACCCTTTTTTTGTCACATGAAACGACAATAATTAGTAAAAAAATTAAAAGCAGGCTAATCTTTATTTTCATTTTTCTTTATGATAAATGGTTTTTTGTTTGTGGGGTTTGAATTTTGCCCTTGCTCTTTTCTTGGATTTTGATTTGACACCTTATTTTTACTTCTGTTTTTATTCTTACTCTTTTTGGGCTGATCAAAGCGAGTGAGACTTTCCTGCCCCATAGCATTATTAAAATCTTTTTGAGGCTCAGCAACCGTTTCGATAGCATATTCTTCAAGCGAACTAACTTTTTTATTTTGCTTATTTTCGGCGATTATTTCTTTTACTTGAGCAATATTCAAAACATGCCAATTTGCAAAATTTTCAGTGTAAGTAAACCACATTAGACCTTTAAAAATATCTTGTTTTTGACAAATAGCATCTCCTTTTTCAGTTTTTAATTTGGTTTCAAAATCAGGAAATTCTTTTAAGGCATCTAAGTAGGTGTCTAGCTCATAGTTTAAACAACATTTAAGTTTACCACATTGTCCAGCTAATTTTTGAGGGTTTAATGATAATTGTTGATAACGTGCCGCAGATGTATTTACACTACGAAAATCGGTTAACCATGTAGAGCAACACAATTCTCTGCCACAAGATCCAATCCCGCCAAGTCTAGCGGCTTCTTGTCTTAACCCTACTTGCTTCATTTCGATTCTGGTGTTGAAAACGCGGGAGTAGTCTTTAATTAAAAGCCTAAAATCAACCCTATCGTTTGCGGTGTAATAGAAAGTAACTTTTGACCCATCACCTTGATATTCGATATCGGAGATTTTCATTTCCAATTTGTGAATGATTGCTAATTCTCTTGCTTTAACCTTCATAGGCTCCTCTTTATCCCGAGCTGCCGACCAAATATCGACGTCTTTTTGAGTAGCCTTTCTATATATTTTGGGGATGTCAGTGTTGGTGTGATTTGCCCCTTTTTTCTTCATTTGAATTTTAACTAATTCGCCCGTAAGTGTTACTATCCCAACGTCATGACCAGGGGAAGCTTCAGTAGCAACAATATCACTAATACTAAGTGTTAGTTTTTCGGTGTTACGATAAAATTCTTTTCTTCCGTTTTTGAATCGAACTTCAACACAATCGAAAGCGGTTTCGCCATTTGGCAAACTCATGTTGGCTAACCAATCAAAAACAGTAAGTTTATTGCAACTATCCGTTCCGCAAGTTCCGTTATTTTTGCAGCCTTTTGGGGCGCTACCATCAGATGTTGAGCAACTTTGACAAGCCATAATTATATAGGTGATGTTGCGTAAAGCAACTTATGATTTATAAAAACAATTAATTTGTAAATATAGTATTTTAAAAAAATAATTTACAACATTTAATTTTCATTGTGGTATTCAAAATGAAATTCTGGGATTTTACAAAATCCGTTTGAATAACTTATCAGATAATCGAATTCGAAAAGGGACTGCAAAAGTCACTTTATCTCCAATTTTAGCCGTTGATTTTTCAATTCCATTTACAAACATAGCTTTTAAAATAAATTCTTGATTTCCTGTTGTTGGCCCAGAAACTAGAATTGCGTCACCTACTACTAATTCGTTTTTTTCTATTAAAAAAAGGGCTATACCTGCTTTTGAATAGTAGTGCTCGGCTTTACCAATTAAGACCTTTTTTTCTTTTATTTTTTGACGAATTGTAGTTACAGGGTTTACTTTTGCTAGCGCTTTGTTTGAGGCATCTCCAGCGTGTTTAAAAATTAACTTATCTGACTTGCCTTTCCTAAAAATCATATTCCCATTTTTAATTCCTCTCCTTAATTTTATTTGATCTACTAAAGGCATATGAATAATTTGGTTACATTCAATTGAACAACAATTTTCCATTACTGATTTACATGCATCACATTGAATAAATAATATATGACATCCTTCGTTTTCACAATTTGTATGATTGTCGCATGGCTCCCCACATTGGTGGCATTGTGAAACAATATCATCTGTAATTCGTTCGCCAAGGCGATGATCAAAAACAAAATTTTTACCTATAAATTTACTTTCTAAATTTTCCTCTTTTATTTGTTTGGCATAATTTATTATTCCTCCTTCAAGCTGAAATACATTTTTAAATCCGTTATGTTTGAAGTATGCAGATGCTTTTTCACAACGAATTCCACCCGTACAATACATAACTATATTTTTGTCTTCTTTGTAATTTTGAAGTTGATCTTTTATAATAGGTAAACTTTCCCTAAACGTTTCGACATCTGGAGTAATTGCACCTTTAAAATGGCCAATTTCACTTTCATAATGGTTTCTAAAATCCACTACTATAGTGTTTGGATCCTCTAAAATCTTATTGAATGCTGATGCTTTTAAGTGTTCGCCAATATTGGTCACATCAAATGTCTCGTCATTTAACCCGTCCGCTACAATTTTGTCGCGAACTTTTAGCGTTAATTTTAAAAAAGAGTGATCATCATGCTCTATAGCAACATTTAACCTTATATTTCTCATAAAGTCATGAGATTCTAGACTTTCCTTAAAGGCATCAATATTTTCAGCAGGTAAGCTTATTTGAGAATTTATTCCTTCTTTGGCTATATAAGTTCTACCAAGCACATCAAGCTGGTTCCAAACTAAAAATAAATCGTCGCGAAATTGTTTTGGATCTTCAATTTTGGCATACGCATAGAAAGACAACGTAAGTCGTTGTTTGCCGGCTTGATCAATAAGTTCAGCTCTTTCTTCTGCGCTTAAGGTGTTGTGCAGTTGCATGCTATAAACATTTAAGTGAGATTTTTTGAACTCTAGATGGAAGAATTCGAAGTAAAGATAATTTGAAAATTTGAAAATGACCTAATTTAAAAATGAAAAACCCTTTTAAAAATAGTTCTAAAAGGGTTGTATAAAATTGATTTCTGATTAACAAAATTCTTCGTAAGCATCTTTTAGGTTTTCAGCAATAATTTCAGCAGGTCTACCTTCAATATGGTGACGTTCTAACATATGAACCAATTCGCCATTTTTAAACAAAGCCATACTTGGCGATGATGGGGGAAATGGAAACATGTGCAAACGAGCAGCATCAACGGCTTCTTTGTCCACGCCAGCGAAAACAGTTACCAAATGGGTTGGTTTTTTCACCCCTTCTAAACTCATTTTAGCCCC
>CAMDSN010000072.1 GCA_945907225.1 Flavobacterium psychrophilum
AAAAAGTTTGCTTTGAAAAATTATTAAATGAACCCGTTGGGTGTAATTTTTATGGCCAATTTATTCTAAATTGTCACATTGAGCTTGTCGAAATGTATTCTTTTTAATGTCTTCGACAAGCTCAGACTGACATTTTTGTTCTAATTGAAGAAAAATTTTCGTCAAAAAATCTATTAACAAAAAGATTTTGATTAATTACACCCAACGGGTTTAATAAAAATAATATCTAAATAAAATTAAGTTAAAAATAGTTTTACAACCTTCCGTCAACCTCATCATTTAATACTCCTTTTACATCAAATACTACGCTGTTTGATTTCTTTAATTCGGATAAATTAATTGCATTAAACTCTTTATGTGCCACACCTAAAATTATAGCATCAAAGGTTGTTGTAGGAAGTGACTGGGTAGTGATTAACTTATACTCATGTTCAACTTCTGCTGGATTAGCCCAAGGGTCATAAATTGTTACATTTATGCCATAATCGGCTAAAGCAGTAATAACATCAACAATTTTTGTGTTTCTAACATCGGGACAATTCTCTTTAAAAGTAAAACCTAACATTAAAAGTTGGGCTCCATTAATAACTACCCCTTTTTTTATCATTAATTTCACAACTTGAGACGCAACATACTCGCCCATACTATCATTTAATCGTCTACCTGCTAAAATAATTTCAGGGTGATACCCTTTTTCTTGTGCTTTTTGCGCTAAATAATATGGATCCACACCAATACAATGTCCGCCAACTAATCCTGGTTTAAATGGCAGAAAATTCCACTTAGTCCCAGCTGCTTCTAATACTGCATGCGTATCAATCTCTAGAATGTTAAAAATCTTAGCCAATTCATTCACAAATGCGATATTAATATCACGTTGTGAGTTCTCAATAACTTTAGCTGCTTCTGCAACTTTGATAGAAGGTGCTAAATGAGTACCAGCTGTAATCACTGATTTATATAAATCATCTACTTTTTTACCTATTTCTGTTGTTGATCCTGAAGTAACTTTTAATATTTTTTCAACGGTATGCTCTTTATCTCCTGGATTAATTCTTTCAGGGGAGTAACCTGCAAAAAAATCAACATTGAATTTAAGTCCACTTACCTTTTCTAAAACAGGAACACATTCCTCTTCAGTTACACCCGGATAAACAGTAGATTCATAAATAACAATATCCCCTTTTTTCAGTACTTTACCTATCGTTTCACTCGATTTATAAAGCGGAGTTAAATTGGGATGATTATTTTTGTCAACAGGTGTTGGAACCGTAACTATATAATAATTGCAGGAGGTCAAATCATCCAATTCACTGCTGCAATATAAGCCATTAGTGTTAGAAACATTGGCAACAAGAACACTTTTTAAAGTAGCTTCGTCCAACTCCATTGTTGCATCAAAACCAGAATTTAGCTCTTTAATTCTATTTGAATTAATGTCGAAACCTACAACAGGATATTTGGTTGCAAAAAGTCTTGCCAATGGCAAACCAACATATCCCAATCCAATAATAGCTATTTTAATACTCATTTGATTTGAATTATATAATTAACTTAAAACAAATTGAACTAGGATCCAATAGATTGAAAAATAAAACCTATTGCTCTTAATTTTTCTTGATTTAAAAGATTTCTTCCGTCAAAAACAAAAGCAGGTTTTAACATATTATCATAAATTTTTTGCCAATCATAATCAATAAATTCATCCCATTCGGTTAGTATGGCAATGGCATGTGCATTCTTGCATGCCTCATAGGGATTTTGAAAGTGGTTAAGATACTTTTCATTATCAATTTGTTTTCTACTTTCTAAATAATTCAAATCGGAAAGTGCTTGCTTTTCAGAAACTTTTGGATCATATAACGCAATTGTAGCTTGTTCATTAATTAAATCATCAGCAACATAAATGGCCGCTGATTCTCTGGTGTCATTTGTGTCTTTTTTGAAAGCCCATCCTAAAAAGGTAATTTTTTTTCCTGATACGGTATTATAAAGTGTTTGAACGATATTTCTTGAAAAACGTCTTTTTTGGTGATCGTTCATTATGATCACTTGCTCCCAATAATCCGCCACTTCATTGAGCCCAAATGCTTTTGATATATATACCAAATTCAAAATATCTTTTTGAAAACATGAACCACCAAATCCAACTGATGCTTTTAAGAATTTTGAACCAATACGACTATCCATTCCTATTGCTCGGGCCACTTCACTTACATTTGCTTCCGTTTTTTCACACAATTCAGAGATTGCATTTATAGAAGAAACACGTTGGGCTAAAAAAGCATTTGCGACAAGTTTTGACAACTCAGAAGACCATACATTTGTGGTAAGAATACGTTCTCTTGGAACCCAGTTTGCATATACTTCAATTAATGCATTTATTGCTTCAATACCTTCTTGAGAGGAATCACCACCAATTAAAACTCGATCCGGACTAAGTAAATCTTCGACAGCTGTTCCTTCAGCTAAAAACTCAGGATTGGATAGAATTTGAAATTGAACGCCATTTCCAGTATTGTATAAAATACTCTTTAATGCTTCAGCAGTTCTAACGGGTAGTGTAGATTTTTCTACAATTATCTTATTGTTTTTTGAAACTTTAGCAATTTGGCGCGCGCATAATTCAATATGTTTCAAGTCGGCTGCCATGCCTTTTCCAGTTCCGTAAGTCTTTGTAGGCGTATTAACTGATATGAAAATTAAATCGGCTTCATCAATGGCTTTATCAACATCGGTAGAAAAAAATAAATTTTTACCTCTTACATTGCCTACTATTTCATTCAAGCCTGGCTCATATATTGGAATATTATTAATATCCTTATCGTTCCAAGCTGCAATTCGAACTTCGTTTAAATCGACTACAGTTACTTTAATACCAGGACATTTTTGAGCTATAACAGCCATTGTTGGACCTCCTACATATCCGGCACCGATACAACAAATATTTTTAATTTTCATTTTTTGTGTTTTTTATTCTTAAAATAGTATCCTAAAACCATCCCTTTTACTTTAAATTATTCCAATACCAATGTATTGCTTCTTTCAATCCTTCTTTAAATGAGTATCTAGGTTCATAAAGCAATAATTTCTTGGCCTTTTCAATACTCGCAAGCGAATGAGGAATATCTCCAGCTCTATTTGGACCATATACTACATCAACCTTTGCAATCATTGAATCAAATTCAGAAAGGTATTCTTTTAAATAAATAATTAAGTCGTTAAGTGTAGTTCGCTCCCCAAATGCGGTATTATATACAGTATTTATTGCATTCGGATTGTCGGTTAACATAGCCAATTCATTCATTTGAATTACGTTATCAATATAAGTGAAATCTCTTGAAAAATTGCCATCACCGTTAACTACGGGACTTTCGTGCTTCATGAATTGCATGACAAACTTAGGAATTACAGCAGCATATGCACCGTTAGGATCTTGACGTCTTCCAAAAACATTAAAATAGCGCAAGCCAATTGTTTCCATACCATATGTATTACTAAATATTTCGGCGTATAGTTCATTTACATATTTAGTTATAGCATAGGGAGAAAGTGGCTTTCCAATAACAGATTCTATTTTAGGAAGACTAATTGAGTCGCCATAGGTTGATGAACTTGCTGCATATATAAATCGCTTTACACCCGCATCGCGAGAAGCAATAAGCATATTTAAAAAGCCAGAAACATTTACATCATTCGTAGAAATCGGATCTTTTAAAGATCTTGGAACTGAGCCAAGAGCTGCCTGGTGAAAAACATAATCAACTCCCGATACAGAATCTCTACATTGTACTATATTCCTAATATCCGCTTCGATTAATTTAAAATTTTTATTTTCTAAAAATGGGGCTATATTTTCTTTATGCCCAGTCGAAAAGTTATCAAAACATATTACTTTATATTCTTTTTTTAAAAAATATTCACACAGGTTAGAACCAATAAATCCGGCGCCGCCTGTAATTAAAATAGTGGTCGCATTATTATTCATTCTTAAACTTTTTTAATATTCTATATTTCCATTTTGCAAAAAACTGCTTTGGCTCTTCATCTTCATGATAACCCGTACCATAGCCATAACCGTAGCCATAGCCGTTTCCATAACCAACTCCATACTTTGCTTTACTCTCATATCCGTTAAAAAGTATACTTACATTAGATAACTCCCCTCTTTTTGTTCTATTGTTCAGTAATGTTAACATGTCTTTTTTAGTGTAGTTTTGTCTTATTACGTAAAGTGTGACATCACAAAATTGGGATAATTCTAACGCATCAGAAACCAAGCCAACTGGAGGCGTATCAAGAATTACATAATCATATTTTATCTTCAACTCATCAATCATTTCTTTCATCGATTCACCTAAAATTAGTTCAGATGGATTAGGAGGTATAGGACCCGATGTTAGAACATGAAGATTGGGAATATGTGTTGTTTGAATCACTTCGTCTAGTGTTTTTTGCCCAATCAAATAATGAACAACACCTGAATCATTTTTAATATTAAAGTCATTAAAAATTTTAGGTTTTCTTAAATCTAAACCAACAATAATGGTCTTTTTATCACTTAACGCAAAAACTGTAGCAATATTTATTGAACAAAAAGTTTTTCCTTCTCCACTTATGGAAGAAGTAAGCATTAATGTCTTTGAACCTACAAAATTTTGTTTCTTATACAAGAACTGTAAAGAAGTACGAATTGCCCTAAATGCCTCTGAAAGCGGTGACTTTGGTCTTTCAAAAACTGATAAATTACTAGCCTTTTCTTTGTGGCCTACGATACCAATAATAGGCAATTGTGTTAAGGATGTAATATCGTCAATATTTTGAACCGAATTACTAATAAAGAAGATAAAGAAAACGAGTAATAATGGTATTAATATACCCATAAAGAAAGCAATAACATAATTCACACCTGTCTTAGGACCCAATAAACCTCCACCTACATCTTTTGCAGGATCTATAAATTGAATATCAGAAACATTAGCTTCTTTTACAATAGAGGCTTCACTTCGCTTTTGCAAAAAAGTATTATAAATATTATCACTTATATTATATTTTCGCGATAAATTCAACCATTCTTGTTTATTTTCAGGAAGTTGACTTATTTCACTTTCTATTTTTGCAATTTTTTGGTTAGCAACATTCAAATCATATGAAAGCGTATTTCTATAGGTTGATTCGTTTTCAAGTAAAACTTTTTTAATAGATTGAATCTCATTATCTATCCTATCAAAAGAGAATGAACCTTTTACTGAATACTCTAACTCCGATCGCTGAATAGAAAGGGCAATTATTTTAGCAACATTGGTATTAATGTTAGGTTCTTCAATACCAGCTATAGTTGGTGCGGGTAATTTTGAAAAATCAACACTTTCTTTAAGGTATTTCCGTAAAGAATTTAAGTAAGAAATTTTTCTTTCAACATCAGCTTTTTTATTATCGAATTCAAGTAACTGTTCTTTAACACTTGAGCCACCTTCTTCTATTTCAATCACATCATTGCGTTTAGCAAAATCTTTCAATTCGTCGCCAGAATTTTTTAATTGTTGTTCCATTGACCCAAGAGTCTCATCAATGAAGCTAATGGTATTTTCTGCAAACTTATTTTTGTTATCTAATTGTTTTTTTATTAAAACTTCAACGGTTGTATTAAGGAAATCTACTAATCTGTTTTTATTTGTTCCTTGCACGTCAACTTTTAAAATGGAACCCGATTTTTCATTTATAATAACATTCAAGTTCATACAATTAGAAACTGTATTGTCAAAAGAATTAAAACGAATAATAACCTCTTCTTTAAAGTTTGAAGAATCAAAATTAGCCAAATCTAATTTCCAATGTAAAAATGGCAAATTAACCTCTTGTCCTATCTTATAAACTGCTTTAAATTCTTTATTTTTAACAGAAACTAGATCCTTTCTGTTACTATAATAATTAATAACTTCAGCTGTATTGGATTCAAATGGTATTGTTATTTGATAGGTGTCACTGGCTATCATTTTTACTTTTATAAACTTATTATAGAGCTGGTCTTGTTTTTTATCTAAGGTGACTTTAAATGGAACTTCACCATAAACATCCTGAAGAAAGTATTTGGTTTGCTTATAAAAATCAATATAGTACTGAAGTTTATTAACTACAATCTCGTTATGAGAGCGTGACTTTAGGGTAGTAGAAACCATTTGCACTTTGTCTGAAGTGCCACCCCAATTAAAAACTAAGCTAGTATTTGATGTAAAAAAAGGATTGTTTTCCTCTTGAATTGCAATAGTAGTCTCAATACCATAAATTTTTTGCTTTCTGATATTAATTTGATGTGCAATTGCAAATGAAATCAATAAACCCAACAGAAACCACTTCCAATAACTTAAAGTTTTAAATAAAAAACTTTTAAAATCAAAGCTGTTTTGTTTTTCGAAAAAAGTAAAATCTTTAACTTCTAACATATTATTTTTTTAATTTCTAAGCAACAAAAATGTAGTTGTTGCTAATGATAAAATGGTAATTATAGTTGTTAACGATTCTAGACCTGTTTTGCCTGTTCCCCAAGTTTTTTGCTTTAGGGGATTTACCAAAATATAATCGTTGGGCTGAAGATAATAACAAGGGGAGTTTACAGCATTTGCATCTGTCAAATCAATAGTGAATGTCTCGTTACCACTTGGAAACCGTCGAATCACTTTTACAGCTTTTCTATCGCCTGTTATGGTTATATCTCCAGAATTGGCAATAGCTTCCATAATGTTTACTTTATCCTGAAATAAAGTTTTTGTACCTGTAGCGGCAACCTCACCATTAATAGTATATCGAAACCCCGATAACTTAACCACAACATAAATACCGGCTTCTGACTTAAAAAATTTATTCAAAAGTAACTTTTCAATTTGTATCCTAACTTCATCTACAGTATAACCTAAAACATTAATTTCTCCTAAAATTGGCATTCTGATATTTCCATGGTCATCAATAGAATATCCAGTATAGTAGGCACCCTGTTCATTTAACATTCCACCATTTTGAGCCGTTGATGAAGAATTGAAAATTTCTACCAATTTTGGATCTATTGCTTTTATCGTGACAGTAATAATATCATTTGCTTGAAGTCTATAAGGATTTTGATTTAGTGGGGTTACCACTACATTAGAAGTAGATTTGCCTTGTTGTAAATAAATCAAATCCGTAGTTGAAATACATGATGAGACAAACACACTAAAGATAAGTAACACATATATTTTAAGATTGTCCATTATTTTAATTAAAAATTTGCAAACAAAGATAGTTTTTCAATTCTAAATACAAAAATGTACTAGTTTATTATTTTATTATGGGGTTTTAAGCGTATTTTCAAATGGGACTCGATTTATAATACTTCTCCCTAAAGTAACTTCGTCAGCATATTCTAATTCATCCCCAACAGCTATTCCTCTTGCTATCGTTGAAGTTTTTACAGTAAGATCTTTTAACCTTTTAAAAATATAAAAATTTGTTGTATCGCCCTCCATTGTTGAGCTTAATGCAAAAATTAACTCATCAATTCCTCCTTGTTTTACTTTCTCAACCAAAGATTCAATATTTAACTGGCTGGGGCCAATGCCATCTATTGGGGAAATTTTACCTCCTAAAACATGATAGATCCCTTTAAACTGATTTGTGTTTTCTATTGCCATCACGTCACGAACATCCTCAACTAAGCATATAATTTTATGATTTCTATTCTTATTATTACAAATTTCACACAAATCGACATCAGATATATTGTGACAACTCGCGCAAAATTTTATTTCTTCTCGCAT
>CAMDSN010000073.1 GCA_945907225.1 Flavobacterium psychrophilum
GATGTTTTGATATATTATTTAGAAGATGGCTCAAAAATATGTGCTAGACCCAGTGGTACAGAACCTAAAATAAAGTTTTATTTTAGTGTGAATACATCAATAAATAGTTTGGAGGAAATTCCTGGAGCAACCGAATATTTAAACGAAAAAATAACCAATATAATTTCAGAAATGCAGTTGAACTAATGGATACTAATCTCAAGAAACTTTTGCCTTTTGCACTTGTATATAAGAGACACATTTATTTGAATGTCTTCTTCAATATTTTTTATGCACTTTTCTCAACACTGCTGATGGTGTCAATGATACCCACACTTAATGTTCTTTTTGGGCTAACAGAAAAAGTCTATAAAGCACCTATTTACTCAGGTTTTGAAAATATTAAAGCGTATGCAGAGGCGTTTCTGAATTACAAAATAACAACCTTAACGGACGATCATGGGCTTAAATGGGCATTGTTATTTGTTATTTCTATTATTATTACAACGGCTTTATTAAAAAATATTACTAATTATTTTGCTTCTTATCACGTCACCCGGTTAAGAACCGGTGTGCTTCGGGACATTAGGGAAAAGCTATATAATAAAATTATTAACCTTCCTGTTTCCTATTATTCCGAGAGAAGAAAAGGTGATGTAATGGCACGAATGTTGGGCGATATAAATGAAGTCCAGAATTCATTTTTTCAGGTTTTAGAATTGGTAGTCAGAGAACCACTCACCATTCTTTTTTCTATTGTTACGATGTTTATCATCAGTCCGAAACTAACATTCTTTGTTTTTGCTTTTATTCCAATATCGGGAATTGTTATTTCATTTGTCGGAAAAAATCTAAAGGCAAAATCTGTCAAGGCACAAAATGAAAATGGAATTTTTATTTCTATTTTAGATGAAACTCTAGGAGGACTTAAAGTGGTTAAAGGATATAATGCTGAAAATTTATTTATCAATAAATTCAATGATTCAATCAATAGATTGTTGCGTTTGTCTAACAGTATCGGAAATAAAAATAATCTAGCTTCTCCGCTAAGTGAATTTTTGGGAATTGTTACCATTGCTACTTTACTTTGGTTTGGAGCGCAATTGGTAGTTGAAGAACACACGTTGTCATCGGCAACATTTATAACATACATTGCCCTTGCCTACACTATACTAACACCTGCAAAATCAATTTCCAAAGCTTCCTATCAGGTTAAAACCGGATTAGCTGCTGCAGAACGGGTTTTCACTTTAATGGAACAGGAAAACAACATTGTTGATAGTCTGGACGCAATTGACAAAAAATCTTTTAACGATAAAATTATTTTAGAAAACATCAATTTCAGGTATGAAAATGAAAATATTTTAAAGAACTTCAATCTTGAAATTCCGAAAGGAAAAACTGTCGCATTAGTAGGGCAATCCGGAAGCGGAAAAAGTACAATTGCCAATTTATTAACTCGATTTTACGATGTAAATGAAGGGAAGATTTTTATTGATGGCACCGACATCAAAGAAATTCAATTAAAATCGTTGCGAGACTTGATAGGATTGGTTACACAGGATTCCATTTTATTTAATGATACAATCAAAGGAAATATTGCTCTGGGTAAACCAGATGCTTCTGATGAAGAAGTAATAGAAGCCTTAAAAATTGCAAATGCCTACGAATTTGTGAAAGAATTACCCGAAGGTATTCATACCAACATTGGAGACAGCGGAAACAAACTTTCGGGTGGACAAAAACAACGGTTATCTATTGCACGAGCGGTTTTGAAAAACCCTCCTATAATGATCTTAGATGAAGCTACTTCTGCTTTAGATACCGAAAGCGAGCGATTGGTTCAAATAGCTCTAGAAAATATGATGCAGAACAGAACATCTATTGTTATTGCGCATCGCCTTTCTACCATTCAAAAAGCAGATATTATTGTGGTAATGCAAAAAGGGAAAATTGTAGAACAAGGAAATCACTTGGAACTTTTAGCTAAAGGGGGGACCTATTCAAAACTGGTCTCTATGCAGTCTTTGGATTAAATTGATTGGACAACAACTTTTTTTGAATTTAAAAGCTATAATTTCACTGTTAATTTAATATTGAATACTCTTGTTGTCATATAATTTGGTATACCATATTGAGTTTTAGTATACACATCTCTTACCCAGGTATTTGTAATTGCATTTTGGTTGTTAAATAAATTAAATATTTCAAAGCCAACCGACAAATCTTGAAATTTCTTCAACCAATGGCTTTCCGGCCTTTGTCTATTTCTTTCGGTCATTACATACGAAAAGCCAACGTCTGCTCTACGGTAATCACGCAAACGGCTTTGATATATATACGGATCAGCATAGGAAGGTGACCCCCCCGGCAGACCGGTGTTATAGACTAAATTCATATACAATTTCATACTTGGTAAATTTGGCATATAATCTTGAAAGAGAATTCCAAATTTTAATCGTTGATCTGTAGGACGTGCAATATAACCTTTGTTATTTAAATTTTCTTCCGTTTTCATGTACCCAAAACTTAACCAAGATTCTGTTCCTGGCACAAATTCTCCATTCAAACGCATGTCTAATCCATAAGCATAAGCAACAGCTTCGTTATTTGCACGGTATCTAATCCTAACATTATCTAACGTATAGCTATTTACATCGGTCATAGATTTATAATAGCCCTCTGTGACCAGTTTGAAAGGCCGGTTGTTCATCTTGAAATTAAAGTCATTGCTTATAACAAGATGTTGTGACTGTTGTGCTTTTACATTTGGGCGGACAATTCCAAGAGGATCACGCAACTCTCTGTAAAAAGGGGGTTGATGATAATAGCCGAAAGACAATCTAAAAATCATGTCTTTTTTCCAATCAGGTTTCAAAACCAACTGTGCTCTCGGACTAAAAACAGTTTGACTTTTAGCATTTAAAATTTCATTTCCAGAAACTAACCAATTGTGAAAACGGGCTCCTGCAGTAATCCAAAACTGACTATCACCAATTAGCGTTTTAGTATTCCATTGTGCAAACCCAGATAACCTATCAATATCAACAAAGTTGGTGGCTCTCACATTCTGATAAGGTACTAAAGGACCGGTATAGGGAGAATAGGGTTGCTCATTTGGTAAACTAAATTGAGGAGGGTTTATTGAAAATCCAACAGAATCTATTACTTCCCATTCAACGATTCTATCTCTAATATTTTCTCTTGTGTATTTAATACCCCAATCAACTTGATGCTTTTTGTTTTTAAGTTGGTGCGTTCCTTTAATTTCAGCATTAACTATTAGAGCATCCAAATCATTTCGAGCGTGATTTAACTGGGTCCCTATCCCTCTGTTGAAAGTAACTTCTCCCAATGTTTCAGACCCAATATTTGTATCGACATCTCCTAAAAAATAAGCCGCAAAAATATCAAAATACTCTTGTTCTTGCGTATGATAAATTGACCCAATTAATCTAAAATTATTTCTTTCATTAGGAATAAAATTTGTTTTTATGGCTCCAAATAATGTTTGATATTTATCTTTTTCTTGCCCTTCATAAAAAACTTGTAGTGCTATTGGTTCGTCTATAGTCCCAAAGTTGGTTTGTCGGGTTAAAGGCTGATAATTGTATTTATTTTGAGATATATTGCCTAAAAAACTAAACTGCCATTTTTTATTTGGCTGAAAATTTACATTTGTTTGCACGTCGGCAAAAGTAGGTCTAAAATTAGTTTGGGTCTCTTGACTATTCACCAAAAGCGAATTGTCTCTATAACGAATTCCTGTAATGGCAGACCATTTTTTATTTTTAGAAATACCTTCAAGAGTTAATGCACCACCCAAGTAACTGGCTTCTGCAGTCAAACTATATTTCTTTGGTTTTCTGTAGGTAATATCTAAAACCGAAGATAATTTATCTCCGAATTTGGCTTGAAAACCTCCTGCAGAGAAATCAACATTCTGAACCATATCGGTATTTGTGAAACTCAAACCTTCTTGTTGGCCAGAACGAATCAAAAAAGGGCGATATACTTCAATTTCATTTACATAAACTAAATTCTCATCATAATTTCCTCCTCGAACCGAATACTGAGAGCTCAATTCACTATTAGAATTTACACCTGCAAAAGTTTTAAGGACACTCTCAATTCCAGCGTTAGCACTTGGATTACGCCTAATTGTTTCAGGATCTATAGATGTTATGCCCTGAACTCTTCGCCTACTACTTGTAACTACAACATCTTGCAATTGTTCGGCTTTGTCATTCATCATTAAGTGATATTCGAAATTTTCTCCAGACTTTAATTTTAAAGGAACCGTTATGCTTTTCAGGGCCGAATGAGTAAAAACTAATACCACTTTTTGATTGGCAGGGATTATGAGTTCGTAAAATCCATTTTCATCCGATGTAACCGATTTGGTTTGATAACTAATACTTACACCAACTATAGGTTGGTTGTTTTCATCCAAAATAAGCCCTGCTACCTTGGCGGTTTGATTTTGTGCAAAACCTACTATGCCCGTCAAAGCGAAAAGGAAAATGAAAAGGAGATTGTGTGTTTTCAATTTAGAATATTATGGTTTTTGACTTCTAAAAAAATGCGTTTCAAAGATAGAAGAATTTCCAACATTATCAGTTATTACTAGTTTTAAATCATTTCTTCCTTCATCTACAATCCCATCAGAAAAATGATGAACTATTTTTTTTGTTTTCGATTCATATTCAAATAAGATCCATTTCCCATTCAAATAGCCATTGTAACTTTTAATACCTGAAAGCTCATCCGAAATTAAAAAAGCAAGCGCATTCTGATCATTAATCCATTTGCCTCCAATTCGCTTTTCTGGTTTAATTTTTGGCGGTGTGCCGTCCTTTAATAATTTATACTCCCCTAAAATTTTGGAATAAATTGAAAATGAATTTTTATATATTTTGGTATTAAAATATTTCACTTTTTTATCAATTATAAGACCTATAAACATTCTTTCCTTATCGCTTATGGAAACAATACTGTCTTCAAAAGTGATATAGAAATTTGTAAATGCAGGCATAATGTCTTTATGAAGAAATAAGGATTTCCCTTTAATTTCAAAATTCATATGAAAATCGTTGTAAAATGTATTTGGAGGAAAACTTACTGTTACATTTTCTAATGAAAAAATATTTTCCTTTTTGGATTTAACAAAATATTTAGAGGTTATTGGTATAGCTGAAATTTTTGAAGGAGCCACAGAGTATTGAATAGGGACATATATTTTTACGGTATTTTGATTAAAATCTAAAACTTCGATACGGTATAATTGAGTAATATTATTTTCAACTTTAATTATACCACTGTGCTCACCCGGATTTACTATACTTAAGGAATAGGGTTTGTCCATATATAATTTTTGTACGCGCTGTCCAAGTGCTTTATATCGTTCATAATCAATCAATGCATTTATCTGACGCGTTTCATTAAAATCAAACGTATCAAACTGGCAACTAAAATCAGGTCTTCCATTCAAAAAAGTTTGTACTTTAAAAACTCCATTTGCATTCCATGAAACATCATCATAATCAAATGTGGTGATACCAAATCCTATAGTTCCTGAAGCTAAAATTTTCTCAGCTAAATAAGAACCATCATCCTGCAAGGACAAATTTACAGCAATTGGTCTTTTAGACTGATTTGCAATGGAATTTGAATCTAAAGGATAAACCCATAAACTGTTTATCACAGGACTTTTAGTATCAGTGATAGCAGCATCAAACCCAAAGTATAATGGATTAATTATTTTTTCAGTTTGTGTGTCTCTAATTTCAAAGTGGAGATGTGGTCCATCGGAACTACCTGTGTTGCCAGAAAAGCCAATTACATCACCCTTAGCGACTAATATATCATCAGGTTTTAAAAGGATATCTAACTCAAAGGATTTAGCTTTATATTGTTCATTCTTAATATACTTTTCAATAGGCCCAAAACCCGATTGCAAGTGACAATAAACAGTAGTAAAGCCATTAGGATGTGTAATATAAACTGCCTTGCCATAACCCACGTCAGAAATTTTTATTCTGGAAACATATCCCTCAGCACATGCATAAACATTAAAACCTTCCTGCTTTTCAGTTTTAAAATCCAATCCCGAATGAAAATGATTTGATCGTAACTCTCCAAAGTTACCTGAAAGTTTAAGTGGAATATCAAGAGGAGAACGAAAATAATCCTTTGGGTATTGATTTTGCCCAAAAGAAAGTAAAGACAACAAAAAAAAGGTTAAAAAGAAATTCATTAGCATTCTAAATGAAGGTCATAAAAGTACGTAAAAATTTACAAAAAAAATAAAAATATATAACATACTTAAAAACGTATTATTGAATATTGTTTAAAAATAAGATAAATAATTACCAAAAAAATTGTGAAACCAAAATAGAATCCTAACTTTGTAAAGTAAGTAATGAATAAAGAAATTTATGAGTGAAATTGCAGAAATAATTGGTTCTGTTGAGAATAGAGTTGGGAAACTTTTTACTAAAATAAATAGTTTAGAGCAAGCAAGCCTTTCATTAAAAGACGAATTAAACAAATCTGCTGATTTGGTTTTAAAACAATCTATTGAGATTGCAGCATTAAAATCGGAATGTGAATCACTTAAAATGGCTAATTCATTATTAGGCGGTGAAGAAAATACAAGAGATACAAAGCTTAAAATAAATTCATTAATCAGAGAGATAGATCACTGTATAACTCAGTTGTCAGATTAAAAATATGGATGAAAAGCTTAAAATAAAACTATCAATTGCAGACAGAGTCTATCCTTTAACGGTAAACCTGTCACAAGAAGAAGGACTTAGAAGTGCTTCCAAAAAAATTGATGCTATGATTAAGCAATTCGAAGAAAACTATGCTGTTCGTGACAAACAGGACGTTTTAGCCATGTGTGCCTTACAATTTGCTTCTCAAGTAGAACAAAAGCAAGTTGATAGTACAATTGACAACAAAGACTTAGACAGGTTAAAGAAGATTAATGATTTGTTATTTGATTATCTCGAAAAAAAATAACGTTCTTAAAATTAGGATTACAATACCGCCTACATTAGATTTTAATTGGTAAACTCAACACTAACAAATTAAAATGAGTAAATCGTCGTTACTAAAGCAAGCCACTTTTGGTGGATCCTTGACCAACGCGTTAACTCAAAACTTGTCCTTTCGAGTTTATGCATTCACCTAATGTAGGCTTTTTTTATATATTAACACAAACAAAAAAATGGAAACTATAATTATTATAATTGCACTAATAGGGGGCGTTGCAGGAGGTTTTGGAGTTGCTAAATTTCTTGAAAAAAGTAATCTTTCAAACTTAGTAAAAAATGCGAATAAAGAAGCTGCGTCTATTTTAAAAGATGCGCAACTTGAAGGAGAGAATATCAAAAAGGATAAATTACTTCAAGCGAAAGAAAAATTCTTAGAATTAAAATCAGAGCACGAGCAAGAGATTTTAAACAAAGACAAACGTATTGCAGAGGTTGAAAAAAGAACTCGCGATAAAGAGTCTCAAGTTTCTAGTGAATTAGCCAAAGCTAAAAAAGTAAATGACGATTTCGAAGCTAAAACGGCAGAATATAATTCCAAAATAGAAATTCTTGAAAGAAAACAACAAGAACTTGAAAAACTTCACAATAGTCAAGTGCAACAACTTGAAGTTATTTCGGGTCTTTCAGCAGCTGATGCAAGAGATCAACTAGTTGAAAGTCTTAAAGCTGAAGCTAAGACTAAGGCAATGTCTCACATACAAGATGCTATTGAAGAAGCAAAATTAAC